>SLQE01000399.1 GCA_007131635.1 Bacteroidota bacterium
CTATCCGATATTCTTCTCTGTTCAAAGTAAGTATCACACACTGTTTTGATTCGTGACGGTTTATGTGACGTCGATTCGTGTTTATTTTGTTTGATTTTCAGTACGAGTTCTTATATATTGATAAATTTACTAATCTAACATATCAACGCCTAAAAACATACAACGGACACCTATGGGAAAGAATAAATCAAACGACAAGAAAGAAAAAAGGGGGTTTTTTCTTCGATTTCTTGACAGTGTAGAATATATTGGTAACAAGCTGCCGCATCCGGCAACACTATTTGCAATGTTTGCCGTTCTTGTTCTTTTACTGTCAGGTGTATTTGCTACAATGGATTTAGTGGTCGAACATCCCACGACAGGTGAAGAAATTCGCCCGGTAAGTTTGCTGACCGGCGAGGGTGTAAGGATGATAGTTGAAAATATGGTAGTAAACTTTACATCGTTTCTTCCGCTCGGCGTCGTTCTTGTTGCAATGCTCGGTGTTGGAGTCGCAGAGGGATCCGGATTTATGGGTGCGGCGCTTCGCGCCATTGTCTTATCGGCCCCTTCACGGCTGATAACTATCGTTACAGTTTTTACCGGCGTTCTTTCGAATGCGGCATCCGAGGTGGGGTATGTTGTGATTGTTCCGCTTGGTGCGGTAATCTTTCTCGCTTTCGGCAGGCACCCGATGGCTGGACTTGCCGCCGCCTTTGCCGGTGTTTCCGGTGGATACAGTGCAAACTTTGTACTCGGCACCATCGACCCGCTTCTCGCCGGTTTATCTCAGGAGACAGCACGAATAATCGATCCGGCATATACGGTCAACCCCGCGGCGAATTATTATTTCATGTTCGCCTCGGTATTCGTCATCACCGCTATCGGTACAATTATAACGGAAAAGATTGTCGAACCGCGGCTCGGAAAATACAAAGGAACACCCGATGTCGATCCGACAAAAGATGATGAAGACAACGGAATGCAGCGATTAACTCCGATGGAGAAAAAGGGTCTCTGGTCGGCTTTGTTCAGTTTTTTAATACTGACCGGGCTTGTTCTCTGGGCGCTGCTCCCCGAAAACGGCATTTTACGGGATCCGGCAACAGGTGGCATTCTGCATTCACCCTTTCTTGACGGAATTGTCGCCTTTATTTTTATTGCGTTTCTCGTACCGGGAATTACCTTTGGATTTGTAACGGGGAAGTTCAAAAACGACAGCGATGTTATCAACTCAATGGGAAAAACCATCGGCACGCTTGGCGTTTATATTGTGTTAGTATTTTTTGCCGCACAATTTGTTGCATATTTTGGATGGACAAACCTCGGACTGATTCTCGCAATAAAAGGTGCGGAGGGACTGGAAGCAATTGGTCTGACAGGATATACGCTCATTTTTGCATTTATGATCGTGTCGGCCATGATTAACATGTTCATGGGAAGCGCCTCCGCAAAATGGGCAATCATGGCACCTGTCTTTGTTCCGATGTTTATGCTCGTCGGATTCTCACCGGAGCTGACACAACTCGCCTATCGTATCGGAGATTCGACAACAAATATAATCACACCAATGATGTCATATTTTGCGCTTATCGTAGCTTTTGCACAAAAATATGATAAGAAATACGGGATCGGTACAATCATAGCAACGATGCTTCCGTACTCAATAGGATTTTTCATTGTCTGGTCAATTATGGTTATTATTTGGATCGTAGCAGGATTGCCGATAGGTCCGGGATCTGAGATTTACTACCCGTAGTATCTCAGCAGGTTTTTAAATGCAATCTGTTATAATTTAAACGAAGTTCGATTAGTCCTTAAAAATATCATCCTGATCCCACGCCGAGGATCAGGATGATAATAGTTACCGATGTCTTACTATTTCATCTTTTTCTTCGCCTGGGATAACTGCATTTGCTTTTCAAGCGCACCGAATAATCCGCCCGACTTCTTCTTTTTCGGATCAACTTTCCGCAACGGTTCATCGCCATGCTTTTTGTTTACATAATATTGCTGTGCGACGGAAAGCAGGTTAAACATAAAGTAATACAGATTCAGACCCGATGGAAAGATGGTAAACAGAAACGTCAATACAACCGGTAATATATACACCAGCGCCTGTTGCCTCGGATCTTTCATGGTCATTTTTTGCTGAATGAACATAGTCACACCCATAAGCAGCGCAAGTCCGCTCAGATAATCCGCACCGAGAATCGGGATATCAAACGGAAGGTTGATAAGACGATCGGGTATGGATAAATCCGTAATCCAGAATGCGAACGGTTCCTGGCGAAGTTCAATCGTCGATCTGAACACGGTAAACAAAGCGAACAGAATCGGAAGCTGCGGCAGCATCGGTAAGCAGCCGCTCGCCGGATTGACCCCGTAATCGGAATACAGCCGCATAACCTCACGATTCATTTTCTGCGGATCGTCTTTGTACTTGTCACGCAATTCGGTCATCATCGGCTGAAGCTTCTGCATCTTTCGCATCGACTGCATCTGTTTTTTGGTGAGGGGGTGCAGTAATATTTTAATCAATATCGAAAAGACAATAATAACGATACCGTAATTCGGTATAAAAGAATTCATGAGTTTAAACAGGGGAAGTATGAAGTACTCTGATATCGGCCTGATCAACCAAAAACCGAGCGAAACCATTTTATCGAGTCCCACGCCATAACTCTTCAACAGCGAGTGATCCATCGGACCGAGAAAAACATTGATCTCGGCGGTCTCATA
>SLQE01000117.1 GCA_007131635.1 Bacteroidota bacterium
GGAGATACAATGAAAGATACTATAGCTCCCGCAAAGGGAAAACTCGGTGTACTGATTGTCGGTATGAACGGCGCGGTGGCCACAACGTTTATTGCAGGACTGCTGGCACTCAAAAACGGCATCGCCCAACCATTCGGTTCTCTTACCCAGATGGGAACGATACGGCTCGGTAAAAGATCCGATATGAATTCCCCGAGGATCAAAGACTTTGTTCCTCTTGCCGATATCAAGGATATCATTATAGGCGGATGGGATATATTTGACCAAAATATTTATGATGCGGCTCGCGAAGCGAGCGTTCTTGATCAGAAGGACCTTGAGCCGCTCAAAACGCAATTAGAAAAATTACACCCGATGCCCGCGGTATTCGATAATTATTATGTCAAAAGGCTCAACGGTACCTATATTAAGAATGGCGCGACAAAAATGGATCTTGCCGAACAACTCCGGGCAGACATCAGAGAATTCAAGACGAAATCCGGAGTCGATCGGGTGGTTATGATTTGGTGCGGAAGTACCGAAATCTACATGGGACGGGATAGTGTACACAATACTATTGAGGAATTCGAGACTGCACTGGTGGAAAATAATGTCAATATTACACCGAGTATGCTATATGCCTATGCATCGCTCATGGAAAGCATCCCATTTGCAAACGGAGCCCCGAATCTTACAGCAGATATACCCGCTCTCGGGGAACTCGCACTGCAAAAGAACGTTGCAATTGCCGGAAAGGATTTTAAAACCGGACAGACGCTTATAAAAACCGTGATAGCACCAATGCTGAAAGCACGAATGTTAGGTTTGCATGGCTGGTTCTCAACGAATATACTCGGGAATCGGGACGGTGAAGTACTCGATGACCCATATTCATTTAAGACAAAAGAAGAGAGCAAACTTTCGGTTCTTGAATTTATTCTGCAACCCGACTTATATCCGGAATTATATAAGGATTTTTACCATAAGGTCAGGATTAATTACTATCCGCCGCGCGGCGACAGCAAAGAGGGTTGGGATAACATCGATATATTCGGATGGATGGGTTATCCGATGCAGATTAAAATCGATTTTTTGTGCAGGGATTCCATACTCGCCGCACCGATTGTTCTTGATCTCGTTCTCTTTTTGGACCTCGCACAACGTGCCGGTATGAAGGGGATCCAGGAGTGGCTGTCGTTTTATTTTAAAAGCCCAATGCATGCACCCGAAGTATATCCCGAGCATGATCTGTTCATTCAGCAAAGTAAATTAAAAAATACGCTGCGTCATATGATGGGCGAAGAACTAATTACTCATCTTGGAATAGAATATTACGAGGACTAAAACGGCAGCATCTTTGGTTACACCGCGCTGCCGGATATCGCTTGAAATATGGATCGACCAGTAATAATCCATACTCGTCTCTCGATTCCCTTACAGGAGATTCGCTTCCGTTTTTCAAGAAGCGGCGGTCCGGGCGGGCAGCATGTGAATAAAACCGAAACCAGGGTAGAACTTCTTTTCGATGTGCGCTCGTCACCATCATTGAGCGACAAACAGCGAGAGCAAATCGAGAATAAACTAGGCTCCAGGATTTCTGCTGACGGTATACTCAGTGTCGTGGCTCAGGGATCGCGGAGTCAATCACGGAACAGGGAGATCGCACTGGTAAGGTTTCGCGAACTCTTACAGAAAGCACTTCAGAGGACTAAAAAACGTATCCCCACGAAACCGGGTAAAATTTCAGCCGAAAAACGCATTCAAAAGAAAAAACGGCGGGGTGAAATTAAAAAATCCCGCCGTTCTCTTCGATGATTTTTTTAAATACTTATTACACCTCAACCGGACGTGCAACCATCAGACCCGTGACACGTTTATGCATGGTCATGTACATCATCAGGTCGTTTTCGGTGATCTCGACCACTCCTCCCGCCATCGGGGCGTGGAGCGCATGAAACTTCTCACCGACCTTAACTGCAAGTGCGGTATGTTGAACATCTAAACCGCGAATATTTGTGCAGAATGCCAGAATATCTCCCTGCTCTATATTCGCTTCATACATATGAAAGTTACCTTTCGGTATGAAGAATTGCCCGCGCTGGTTGATGATTTGTTCCTGTTCTTTGATAATTTGGTAATAATCATCCCCGGCAAGCCGGTTATATTGATCACGATGTGCCGACATAAAATTAATCTCTTTTTGAATCGGATCGACATTCCCTATTTCTTCACTGACATCCCGTACAACCCCTTTACGGACATTATCATATATCCAATCCGAAAAATAATGCAAACGACTCGGGTATCCGTCAATGTTACCATCCCTGTACCGTATTGTTTGCAATTCGGTCATATAGGCCTCAAATGTCGTTTCCCCTTTCCTGACACACCGTGCAAGAGCAAGTGAGTTCTCAACAAGGGTTACACAATCGAATACCTCGAGATTGACGATAAGTTGCTCTTCTTCGAATGCTTCCAGGGTATGTGCCTGATATGCAGACCCTTTGAATAATTTGCCGATCCCGATAACAACCTCCCCAATGGGACGATGTGCAAAATTTAAATCTGCAGCAGTTGCAAAAACGTTTTCGCAAATTTCACGGTGAACATTATGAAACATGCGGAATGATAACGCGGGCAGAGAGAGACCACCCGCTAATGTCACGGCGGTCGATGCAATGAAGGTTCTTCTTTTCATGACACCTCGTTTTCTGTTTTATGATTGACTTTTTTAGTATAGAC
>SLQE01000274.1 GCA_007131635.1 Bacteroidota bacterium
ATGTTAAACTGTCGTCTGAGTACACCGCCGTACTGTGTGGCCTGGTCGCGTGTTTCGAATGCTCCGACCCATACCAGATACAATGTTTGTCCGCCCTGCATTCGGGTAGTAATCTCTACCGGTTGATCGATACCCCTCAGCATATCCCGCTGACGCGTAGCATTTTCGTATGTGCTGAAGGCGCCGACCTGTAATGCGAATGGATTGCGGGTTGACGGTTGTTCCGGAAGTTCCTGCCGTTGGGGTTCAGGTATCGTCGGCTGCACCGTTTGCCCGGTGTGCTCCTCAGACAGAACATCCTCACGATCAAAGCGGGGTTGCTGACCGAATGCATAGCGCGACCGCGGATAATCCCGCTTTAATTGATCAATCTTTTGTTCCGCCGTCCGATAGAGACCCACTGAATAGTAATATTGGTACACACGATACAGTGCATCATCGGCCCATTCGCTTTGGGGGAAATTATCAACCACGCTCTGAAATATCTTCACCGCCTCCGGTCCGTCGGTTGTAAGCATGCCCTGCAAATACAACACGCCGGGATGGTTCTGGTATCTGCTGAGAAGTGAGGGTAATTCTTCCCGGACGCTCTCAACATCACCGCGGTAAATCTTTTCAAGCCGGGACTGGATATCGGGGTCGACCTGTGCAAATGCTCCGGTCGATATAAGCAATACAACAATTAAACAGATTACTCTCTTCATGTTTCTGTCTCCGCATTGGTTGATAGCAGTTAACGGTTAACCGTGATCGACTCAACGGAATGTTCCGCACAAATAACCATTAACAAATAACGATTAACAACTCTACGCGACCACCGCAATACGAACGTCAACCCATCCTGCCTTTGTTACAACATGTCCGAAAAGTGTTGCCGAGTTGGCATCGTATATTTTAACAGTGATGTAGTCGCCTACTTTAAAATCTCCTTCGGGAAAGATAACGGTTTTATTCGTATCCGTTCTTCCCATAAAATACGAATCGGATTTTTTACTCGTTCCCTCGACCAGCACCCTATATGTTTGGCCGATCATGCCTTTGTTAATTTCGAGCGATATCGTTCGCTGCAGATCGATGATCTCGTTGAGACGACGCGATTTGATATCGTCGGGCACGTCATCGCCCATATTCCATGCTTTCGTATTTTCGCGGGGTGAATATTTAAACATAAAAGCACCGTCGAATCTTACCTTTTCCAGAATATCGAGTGTCGCACGGTGATCTTCCCCTCTTTCGGTCGGGAATCCGGCGATTATGTCCGTAGAAAGACCGACTCCCGGAACGGTTGATTTGATTTTATCGACAAGTCTGAGATAATGCTCGATGGTGTAGGTCCTGTTCATCAATGTGAGTATCCGGTCTGAACCGGATTGAACGGGAAGATGAATATAAGAACATATATTTTCATATTCACCGATAGCATTGATAAGTTTATATGACATATCCTGGGGATGTGAAGTCGTAAACCGTACCCTGAGATTGGAATCGATTCGGGCGGTCGACATCAGCAGGTCGGCAAAATCAAAATCACCATCCCGGTATGAATTGACATTCTGACCGAGCAGGGTAACTTCACGAAAACCGTGTTCGACAAGTTGTTCAACTTCACGCACAACATTATGAAGTGTTCTGCTTCGCTCGCGTCCCCGTGTATAGGGTACCACACAAAACGTGCAGAATTTATCGCATCCCCGCATGACGGATACCCAGGCACTGACACCTTCGGTCCGGAGTGGAATGATGTCATCATAATTTTCGACCCTTGATAGCTTGACTGCAATACCCTTCTCACCTTCGAATGCCGCACTGATCAGCCCGGATAATTTTCTATACTCATCGGGTCCTACAACAATGTCCACCAGCTTTAGCTGATCGATCAATTTACTGCGAAGTCGTTCGGCCATACATCCCAGCACACCGATGACCATATCCGGATTATCAGATTTACGCCGCCTGAATTCTCCCAAACGGCCGATAACCCGTTGCTCTGCATGGTCGCGGATACTGCACGTATTGACCAGTGCTATGTCCGCATCTTCCAGCGAATTGGTGAATTCATAGCCGTCATCTTGCAATAAGCTGGCCACGACCTCACTGTCGGCGAGGTTCATCTGGCATCCATATGTTTCTATGTAGACCTTCTTGCTGTTCATCAACAAATACATCCTCCCGGAAAATAAGTCTTCAACTTTGTAATATATCCAAAGTCTGCCAGGAAGTCAAGAATTGTTTAAAATGGGTAATAATTCCGCGATTTATTGTTTGCTCTATGCTGCCAAAAATTCAGATTACCCTCAAATTTCATTTGAGGCAAATTTTCGGTATATTGAAAATTATGTTTGAGTACGAAAAAAAAGCATTGGCAAATATATCACAGGAGCTTAGAAAGACACTCGGAAGTGTTATTGCCGGTGTGTACGCATTCGGCTCACGGGTGCGGGGCGACCACTCCGCATTATCAGATTTTGACCTATTTATTCTGGTAACGGAAAAAAATATCGAAATTGAAAGGAAAATCATCGGCATAATTGTCGATATCGAATCCGAGTACGGTTTATCATTTTCACCCCTGATAAAAACTACCCGATCATTCGAACTTGAGAAAAATTACAATTCACCATTTTACCAGAACATCAAGCGGGAAGCCATAGTTTTATGACTCTTACAAAAAAAGATAAAAAAATTCTCAGCGATGTGCGGATGCAAAGGGCAAC
>SLQE01000001.1 GCA_007131635.1 Bacteroidota bacterium
AATATCAACAAGAAAAAGAAAAATAATGAAACCGATAGTTGCATATAAAATTGGCAAAACTTGGTTTAAATCAGCAAATTTTGTAAATTATCTCTTGCCTTATTCAATATTTTTTAGTAATATCGATCTTGAAAAACAAAGATTCCCGGATAGCCGGAAGCATTCTTCAAAAAACGGAGTTGAAATGTACCGATTGCTCATCATCCTGCTGGTAATGTTGATTGCCGGATGTGTGTCGAACAACAGAAATGAGACGGGTCACGTCAATGAAATGGTTTTTAACATCGATCCGGAATTACTCGGCGATACCGTTTATGTGAAAGACAAGAGATTTGTTTTTCAACCCCCTTCCGGATGGATGCAACTTCCGGATGAAATTTTCGGTGAAGCCGTTCGCCAAATGACGCAAGCGATTCCGGATGATGAACTTTTCCCGACATATCCGATACATGCGTTTCTTCGACCCGAACACGGCAGTGCAATGATCGTGTCTGAAATATCTATTGCCGATACGATATATGATACTTCGGAAGCATTGACTCAGTTTCAGAAGAGAATCACAGACCGGTTTACGGAAGAAGAGCTAAAGACCACAGATTTTATGAAGGATGGAATTCATTTCTATCAGTATCTAATACAAAAAGAAGATATCGTCAACTTCAAGTTTGTTTTCGCAAATACTGCCGATGAAATGTTTCAAATCGATTATATTGTACCGGCTTCGGTATACCTTCAAGAAAGTAGAGCCATTGAGTCATCAATAGGAACCATTAACCTGATAAATCAATAGGAGGAGAATATGTATATTAAAACTGTTGCAGTGTTATTACTGGTAGTCTTTATGGTAATGTTAGTAGGCTGTTCGGCACATACCCACATTGTCGGTGACGGTGCTCAGGGTATGCAGCAGCAGGAAGCCCGTCAGTGGTATATTCTATGGGGATTAGTGCCTATTAACGACGTTAACACACAAACGTTGGCCGGTAACGCAGATAATTATACAATCCATACGGAAACTTCGTTTCTGGATTTTGTAATAAATATCTTTACACAGTGGGTTACCGTAACCTCGCGAACGGTGACTGTTACACGTTAGCTTATTGTCGTTGTATGAATAACCTGTTGTGACTCAATGGCCTTTTTAAATAAAAAAGAAGTCGCATCCATACTCGAAGACATCGGCATTCTGCTTGAACTGAAAGGTGAAAACCCGTTTAAAACGCGCGCGTATTTTAATGCTGCCCGCACAATATCCGGTCTCACCTCCGATCTGACCGATCTTGTCGAAAGCGGCGGGATCGGCAATATCAAAGGCATCGGAAAAGCGCTGGCGGAAAAAATCACCACGCTTGTTACCACGGGTAAACTTGAGTATTACGAAAATCTTAAATCCGAATTTCCCCCTACCATCTTTGAATTATTCGGTATCCCCGGTCTCGGTCCGAAAAAAATAAAAAAACTTTTCGATACCCTCGGTATAACCTCGCTTACGGAACTCGAATATGCCTGTAACGAGAACCGGCTCGTCGATCTCGAAGGTTTCGGCGCAAAAACACAGGATAACATTTTAAAAGGAATAAGCATCCGGAAAAAGTTCAGCGAAAAATTCCACTTTCCCCTTGCCAGAAACGCTGCAGAAGATATTCATAAACATGTCAATCGATCCAAAGGCATTAAACGATCGGAAATAGCCGGAAGTCTCCGGCGGAAAAAAGAAATTATCGGCGATATCGATATCCTTGTCAGTGCGGCAAAAAAAGATGCCGAAAATATCATGAAAAACTTCGTAACGGCTCCGGATATCGAACAGGTTGTCGCGGAGGGAAAAACAAAATCAAGTATTATTCTGAAAACAGGCATCAACGTCGATATTCGTGTTGTTGCCGATAAGGAATTTCCTTTCGCGCTTCATTATTTTACCGGCAGCAAGGAACATAATGTTCATATGCGGAGGATAGCAAATGAGCAGGGGTATAAGCTTAATGAGTACGGACTTTTCCGGGAATCCGATAATGCTCGCGTATCATGTAGTGAAGAGAAGGATATATTTGTAAAACTGGGACTGGAATACATCCCGCCCGAATTGCGGGAGGATACCGGCGAGATCGCTGCGGCTGAAAAAGGTACACTTCCGAACCTGATTGAAGAGACCGATCTGCGGGGAACGTTTCACTGTCATACAACCTACAGCGACGGAGCGAACTCATTGGAGGAAATGCTTCAGGCGGCTCAATCGAGAAAATGGGAATATCTCGGTATTGCCGATCACAGTCAGTCCGCACAATATGCTCGGGGATTATCGAAAGCAGACATAACGAGGCAGCGAAAAGAAATCGATGCTCTTAACAAAAATTACGGCTCCTGCAGACTGTTACACGGAATCGAATCCGATATCCTTGCCGACGGATCTCTCGACTACGATGAGAATACCCTGGAAATATTTGATTTTGTCGTTGTGTCGGTTCACAGCAGGTTTAAAATGACGGAAGCCGAAATGACGAAGAGAATAATACGGGCGATCAAAAATAAATATACTACGATACTCGGTCATCCTACGGGACGACTCCTGTTATCACGGGATGGATACAACATAGACCTTGTGCAGGTGATCGATGCGGCCGCGGATTATGGCAAGGCAATTGAAATTAATTCCCATCCTTACAGACTGGACCTCGACTGGAAGATGGTAAAATACGC
>SLQE01000260.1 GCA_007131635.1 Bacteroidota bacterium
ACGGGGACCGCAAAACCGATTCCCTGAAACCCGCCGGTACGGGTGGCGATTGCAGAATTGATCCCGATAAGTTCACCGTTCATATTAACGAGTGCGCCACCGGAGTTACCCGGGTTTATGGCTGCATCGGTTTGTATAAAATCCTCATATTCGGCTAAACCGACGCCGGTTCGTCCTTTGGCGCTGATGATGCCGCTCGTAACCGTATGGGCAAGTTCCACGCTCAGAGGGCTTCCGATGGCAAGTACCCACTCGCCGATTTCAAGGTCATCGCTATTGCCGAGCGGAATGGCAGGCAGATCCTGTCCTTCAATCTTCAATATGGCAATGTCTGTCTGCGGATCGGCACCTACAACTGTCGCAGGAAAGACTCTTCTGTCTATCAGTGTCACACGGATCGTGTCTGCATTGTCAATCACATGATTATTTGTGATTATGTATCCCTCGGTGCTTACGATAACTCCCGAACCAAGACCCGATCGTCGGTATTCACGTTCTTCCGGTTCCTGGCGCGGCTGCCGGCGTCCGAAAAAATCCTCGAAAAAGTCGTCGAACGGACTCCTGAAGAAGGGAGACAAACGGTCCTGCCGGACCCGGTAAACACGCTCCGTCGATACGGTCACGACAGAGGGATTTACGGATTTTGCCAGGCTCACAAATGCCCGATTTAAATCGTTCAGTGTTCGTATTGCCTGATCTTCCGCCGGCAGTGAGTTATCTGAATATGTATAATTCGGTGTACCGTAGAGCGGTTGGGTGGGAGTACGATCCCATTGTGTCGCCAGGAGCAGACCCAAAAGTATACCTGTTCCGATCAGTGAAACAGCCACCAGCCTGGACCTCATTTTCATTGTTATTCCTCCATATAATGTTTTAGTGAATTGTTTTCGTGTAATATCAAGCCTATAAATATAATAAATTACCCGTTTGAAATAAACATCGTACGGATGTAGTAGGATAAACAAAGCCGGATGGTCATTGAGAATTTGTTAATTGTTATTGGTTATTGGTTAATCGTAGAGTAACCGACCATTAACAAATAACTAATAACCAATAACCGATCCCCCCCAAATTAGATTTCTCTAATATTCCCAAAAAAACATCAAAAATTTTCTGCAAGCACCCTGGAATGTGACAATTATATGATATATTCCCGAAGCTGACAACGGTGAATATGCCGGTGAATGTGTAATGTAATCCATGAAACACATATGATTTTTTTTGTCACCTGCGTGTCGTTAAAAGTTACACTTTTGCGGTTTTTTTGGGGTAAGTATTGCATTTATCGTAATATTTTGCTTTATTGAGTGCTGTCGTATGTTATAATGATTATTCTCAATATACCCGGGTGCTTATACTGAGTTTTTAATACTTCTCAAATAATATCAAAAAAACAATAAGTCATTCTTTTATTACATTCATTCCGAAAATAAAGGTTTCGGAATGTTCCCCCGGTATTAAAGAATAAAGCGGCTTCAATCGTAAAGCTTTAACAATGTACGATACATCGTCAATGTACCTTTCTGATCAATACATTGACAAATAGTTCCGGTTCAAATTATACTTAACGGCTATCATAACATAGCCGTTGTGAGCAGATTACCTGCCGGGTTGGTTCCTGTGACCGACGCGGCGGAGCTATGTTCTATGCAACGAGGGAACAGAAAAATACTGTTAGCGCCTGTCAGAGCCCATCTGTATTGCCTTTCCTCACTGCATACCTTTTTTCCCGATTTCATATTATATAAAACAAAAATTCTGCAATAATTGTTGAATATCAGCGGAAAATTTCTTTTATTATAAGATTCTAATGGTTTTCGCTTCGTTCGGAATGAATGGATCTTGCTACAGATTCATAGCTGGTGTATTCGTTCCGGATTTATCATGTACCCAGTGCGTCTGAATCGTATATCGCACTGCACCAGGCGAAGAAATTAAACGGGAATCACTTTAACCGGTACTTGTCAAGTTTCTTAATATCGTTTACACTCAATATAAACTCAGAATAAAAAACCGCAATTGGTTCTTATTTTAATACAGGAAGTGCGTCATGGATAACCAAAACCCTATCGAAAATAAATATCCTTTCAATGGTCAAAACGGAAAATATCCGTACGATTTCGAGGATGATGAGATCAACCTGAAGGATTTCCTGCCGGTGCTCTGGCGCGGTAAGTGGATCATCCTTTTGGTCACTATTGTGGTATTTAACCTGGCATTGTTATATACAATGAGAGTAGAACCGGAATACGAAGCATCGGTATCGCTCTTCGTTAACACCCAGGGACAAACTGCATCCTTGCTGAGAGGATTCGCTTTCGAAGAAACAAAAAAAATCGGTAACGAAGTAGAACTTCTCAAATCGAGAATGATTGCCGAAGCGGTAGTCCAACGATTAATGGAGCAGCGTTTCCTTGATGAAGAATTACTCGATCCGATACCGATACTGATGCACTTTGACCAGGAATTAGATGAACATGTCTGGTCGACACCGGGACAGGTAACGTCCCGGTTGAGGAGACTTGTTTCATTCGATACACGAAGGGATTCGGATTTCATTAACATTACGGCACGTACAAATAACAGGGAAGAAGCTGCACTTATCTCTAACACATACGCACAGGTTTACTACGATCGTAACTTTTACCGGAGCCGGCAGCAATCGCGTACCGTTCGCGAATTCCTCGAAGAACAGC
>SLQE01000148.1 GCA_007131635.1 Bacteroidota bacterium
TATTCATCCGCCGAGGCCTCGGTCGAAGCCGTCGTTGAAACCATAATCGGTGCGAATAACCCGACGGGCCGTTTACCGGTTACCATCCCCGGTATTGCGTCGTTCGGGACGGGCTTGTCATATACCGATACCATACTCATCGATGAGCTCAGGGTCGAGGAAGAAGAGGAAGTACCGGCAATCAACATCGATTGATCAACCGGAGAATGTACCGAATCCCTTACGACCCGGTATTTATTTTGAAACCTACCGGCGATTTGTTTTTATGAAGTTTGATGTACTAATAGTGTTATCCATTCGAAACTGATAAAGAGGAATGTTATGAGAATAATATTATGCGTGCTTTTTTTAGTGATCATTTTCCTTCCTTTAGAGACCGTTTTTCCTCAGAATAAATATGATTTCTATGAAGCGGATTTCTTCCCGTTTTCGGTCTGGTACAGCGGCGGCAAAGCCCGCGCTCCGATGCTTTCCGAGATCACACCGGAATCGAAAGAAGAATGGAGGCGGGATCTCGAACAAATAAAGTCGCTCGGTTTTAATACCGTCAGGACGTGGGTGGAATGGGCGGCATGTGAACCCGAACCCGGTAAATACAACTTTGAGAATCTGCGTTTACTTATGGAATTAGCGCAGGAAGCCGGGTTGAGAGTTTTCATACAGATGTACGTCGATTCCGCGCCGGATTGGGTCGCGCAGGAATTCCCGCATGCATTATTCGAAACGCAGAGCGGACATAAAGTGTATCCGCAGTCGGCGCCGGGTGCCTGTACCGATAACAGTGATGTGCGCGAAGCGGTGCTGAACTTCTATACCGAAACCGCGAGGGTCGCCTCCGGGTATCCGAATTTTTACGGATGGGATCTCTGGAGTGAACCGCACATCATCAACTGGGCGCATCTGGATTATATTCCCAATGTGCAGTTTTGCTTCTGTCCGGGAACGAGGGCGAGATTCAGAGACTGGTTGCAGGAGAAATACGGAACGATTGACGAGTTGAACCGCGCGTGGTACCGGTCATTTAAAGACTGGAACGAAGTCGATCCGCCGCGTTTCAGTACCATACTGAGTTACACCGATTTTATCGACTGGAAAACATTTATCTATCAGAAATTGGTGGATGACCTGAAAATGCGATACGACGCCGTACGGATAGGGGATCCGGATAATATTATTACGGCGCACGCCGTCGGTGCTTCACTTTTTCAATCGCCGTATGTCGGTGCAGGTGCAACCGACGATTTTCTTATGTCCGATCCAGTCGACTTTTACGGTGTATCTATTTATCCCAAGCATAATCATCCCGACCGGCACTGGTCGTTTACCACACTTCGCACCGTTATGGATTTTACCCGGAGCGCAAACAGAGAGAAGGGCGGATGGTATGTTGGTGAGTTACAGGCAGGCATGGGAACAATAGCCCTTCTCATTAGCGATCCGGTCATACCCGATGATCATCGTATCTGGGCATGGTCCGCGATCGCGAAAGGCGCCAAAGGAGTCAATATCTATGCGTATTATCCGATGTCTTCAGGATATGAAGCGGGCGGCTATGGATTGATCAATCTCGACGGTACACTTACCGAGCGCGCTGTCCACGCCGGAAAAATTGCAGGTGTTGTGGATCGTAATCAGGAGTTGTTCCTCTCATCCGTTCCGGTCAAATCGAAAATCGGAATTGTGTATAACCCGCTTTCTCAAATGGTCGGCGGTATGCAGCGCCGCGATTATCCCGGTGCACATACGAACTCACTGATCGGATATTTCCGTGCGTTTGCCGATCAAAACGTACCGGTCGATTTTATACATCGTGAGCATCTGGAGCAGCAGACACTTTCACAATACAAATTGGTGATTATTCCCTGGCCCATAATGATCACACGCGAAGCGGCGGAGGGTATCCGGACTTTTGTCGAAAACGGAGGATATGTTCTCGCGGAAGCACGTATCGGCTGGAACGACGAACGCGGTTTCGCATCGGAAATTATACCGGGTTTGGGACTACACGAAGTATTCGGTGTACGGGAAGACGAAGTCAATATGCGCGAAGCTGAGAATTTTCAAATCGAAATTATAAACACCGGTCATCCCGCGACATCCGCGTTGCAGAACGGAGATGTATTACAGGGAAGATTGTACGGTAAATCTGTGATGCCGCTTGAAAATCGAGAGGTCGATATACTCGCTCGTCTCGAAAACGGAAAACCGGCTCTGGTCAGTTCCCGTTACGGAAGAGGAGAAGCCATGCTCATTGGATCGTATCTTGGATGGGCTAATCATCCCGATCCGCAGCCGGTCAACGAAGCGTTCTTTATGAACCTTCTCAACTGGGCGAATATCGATCGCCCCTTTACAACCTCGCACGACGGAAATACCGTTTCTCCGGTTGAAGTCCGGTTACAGGAAAACCAAAACGGATATGTGCTGTTCGTCATCAACCACAGTGAAACAGATGAGAATGTTACCGTCCATCTCCGGGTGAACGAGGACGGGGTGTATACGCTGCGTGATATTATTCAAGATGAAAGAAGTACGTTGCAATCAGAAAACAAAATCCTGCATATCGGGATGCAGATTGGTGCGAAACACGTTAAGGTCATAGATATTCGAAATTAGATGATAACATGCCCGCCAAGCGGCTAAGCCGTCACTTACCGTAAGAGTTGAAATGGAA
>SLQE01000267.1 GCA_007131635.1 Bacteroidota bacterium
GCTTGCGTATGTTCTTCGGGCAGGTAAAGATCGCTCTCGATTTTGAAATGCAGTACGATGAACAAAAAACGAGTACAGAGCAGAGAGATGAAGAATATCTGATTAGAATCGAGCAGGATTCGACGCTCTTAGATGATTTAAAAAGAAGTTTATCGGTTCAGTTTACCGCCCCGGAATGGATTGCATTGATGCAATTAAGGGGGCAGCCTGAAAGGCAGCCTGAAAGCGGCAGAATCACATCGGTTCAACAGCTCAGAGTTACCATAGAATCGCTTCTCCGGGATTACTTCCGTGCCGGTATTCTCGATAAATCCAAGCAGGAACTGGTTCATCAAGATGTTGCAGTACGCAGAAATGCCGATGAAGTGATAGTCCCGGTCGAACGCTTTAGAGATGTTTCCGGTACCATGACAGCTTTTGAGAACGCAATTTCTGAGTATTTCGAGGATGACGAATTGGGATTACAGGCGGCATTGAAAATCGGCGGCGCATTCATCAGACCGAATATTATTTTTCAGTCCGAAGAGACCGAGCGGCTGAAGCAAATAGCGCGCGATGAAGTGCCGCGAACGATCGGATTTGTTCTTGAAAACGAACGGATTATCAACCGCCACGAGCGAATAACCGAGGATGCAAAGCTTCGCCTCGATTCTTTCCGGCGGGCAAAAGCGGAACGTGGTAGCACGATCAATATATGGCTTCAATATTTCGGTAAAGCATTGCATGTTTCGATTGTCCTTCTCCTCTATACGGTGTATTTCTTCCTTTTCCGAAAAAATGTTTTCAACGATAATGCAAAACTTGCTTTAATCGCTCTGATAATTCTGATACAGGTCTTTTTTGCGTTTCTTACGCTTAACATAAATGTTGATGCACCGGTTGAATACTTAATTTTTGTACCTGCCGCGGCAATGCTCCTTACCATTATGTTCGATTCGAGGCTCGCCTTTTACGGAACGGTCACCATTGCATTACTTGTCGGTGGTATACATGGCAATGATTACAGGGTTATGCTTGCGTCGGTCATCGGCGGCGCGCTTGCAGCATACACGGTCAGGGATATTAAACACCGTACACAGATATTTCGATCGATGCTCTTTATTTTTCTCGGGTACACCCTCACGATTATTGCACTCGGGCTCGAGCGGTTTGAGACACCGATGGCAATGTTGTATGAAGTAACCTTTGCGGGTGCAAATGCATTATTTTCACCGATTCTCACCTTCGGCATGCTTATCTTCTTTGAGAGAGCGTGGCGGATTACAACAGACCTGACGTTGCTGGAACTTTCGGATTTCAACCACCCGCTGCTGAAAGAACTATCGCAGAAGGCCCCCGGTACGTTCCATCATAGCTTAGTCATGGGAAGCCTTGCTGAAACCGCGGCGGAAGTCATACAAGCCAATACTATTCTTGCGCGCGTTGGTGCATATTACCACGATGTCGGTAAAACATTAAAACCCGAATACTTTATAGAAAATCAAATGGGTTTCAAAAACCGGCACGATAAGTTAACGCCGCGAATGAGCGCCCTAATATTGATCTCTCACGTGAAAGACGGATATGAGCTCGGGAAAAAATCAAAACTCCCGAAAGAGATCCTCCAATTTATCCCCATGCACCACGGGACAACGCTCATATCGTATTTCTACAATAAAGCTCTCGAAAGAAAGACCGACAAGGATGTCATTAACGAGGATGATTACCGTTATCCCGGACCGAAGCCGCAAACTAAAGAGACAGGAATTGTTATGCTCGCCGATGCGGTTGAGGCGGCGACTCGTTCTATCGAGGAACCGTCTATTACAAAACTGAAAGCAACAATCGACGGTATCATCAAAGCGAGATTTGAAGAGGGAGAACTGGATGAATGTGATTTAACATTCAAAGATTTAAATTTTATCAGGGAGGCATTTTTTAAAGTCCTGATCGGTATACACCATCCCAGGATTAAGTATCCCGGACAGGATGAAAAAATGGCGGAAGCCGCTAAGAAAGAAGTGGAAAAGTTCCAACCGCTCGTTAAGGGGTATACCGAAAAAGGTGTTATGCCTCCCGAAGAAACGGCGGGAGAATCGGACACCAAACAAAATACCGATACATAAGCATCGATCATTGGGTTGTGAGGTATATGCTGGAAATGCAGTCGTATGTTCATTATTTAAAAGTCGAGAAAGGTCTGTCGCACAATACGCTGGAAAATTACAGACGTGATCTTATATCGTATGCACAATATCTTGAAACCTCCGGTATTACAGATATTGCACGCGTAACAGAAAACGACATAACGGCATATATAAAAGAACTTAAAAAAAGAGGGCTCCGTGCGACAACAATCCGGAGGGCGTTGTCGTCCATTCGGGGTTTTCATATATATATATTCCGGGAAGAACGCGGACGGACAAATCCCGTAGAATTTATTGAAAGTCCGAAAGCATCCAGAAAATTACCGGACACCTTATCGGTACAAGATGTGACAAATCTGCTCGAGAATGTACCTGTCGATGAGGATGGTTTGTGGATCCGGAACCGGGCGATGCTTGAATGCCTTTATGCAACGGGTATGCGGGTTACCGAACTTATAACGCTCTCCCGTCAACAGTTATTGGCGAAGGAATCCCTGGTACGGATCCGTGGAAAAGGTTCAAAAGAACGTATTGTACCAATCGGTCGCATCGCGCTGGAATGGGTTCATAAGTATCAAACCGAAATTCGTCCCGGACTGGCGAGACGTAAGCTCGGTAAAGATACTTTATTTTTAAACCGGCGCGGATCACCCATGAGCAGGATGTCAGTCTGGAATATCTTACAGCAGACTGCAAAGCACATCGGCATGAAAAAAAGAATATACCCGCATATATTGCGGCATTCTTGTGCGACGCATCTGCTCGAAGCCGGTGCCGATCTCCGGGCGGTTCAGGAAATGCTCGGTCACGCGGATATCTCCACGACGCAGATTTACACTCACATAGACAGAACATATTTAAAACAAATTCATAAAAAATATCACCCCCGATATGACTGATTTTCTTCTATTACTACCGGTATTACTAATTTCGGTAATCGTTCACGAAATAGCTCACGGCTATACTGCCCTGCGACTGGGTGATCCGACAGCGAAACAAGCAGGACGATTAACGGCGAATCCCATTCCTCACATTGACCTGGTCGGTTCAATCCTTGTTCCGTTAATTTCCGTGATCGTTGCCGGTCGCGTTTTTATTGCATGGGCGAAGCCGGTACCCGTAAACCCGGCAAACTTTAAAAACTTTCGTCGTGATGATATCCTTGTTTCGGTTGTGGGACCGGCTTCAAATCTCGCCCTCGCGTTTGTATTTTCAGTCATCACGGGTATCGTATTGATGGTTACACCGGGAGACCCCTCAGGTGCAACCGAATTTTTTGTACGAATCATGCTGAACGGCATCTATCTTAATGTCATTCTCGCAGTCTTCAATATGCTGCCCGTTCCGCCCCTCGACGGCTCTCATGTGCTTGCATCTCTTTTACCGCAGCAACTCGGCGATAATTACAGACGTATCGGTTTCCTGGGGATTTTTATTGTTTTGCTTCTGTTAAATAATCCAACCTTTCGGGGAATATTTATGAGCATTATCGAAACGGTGGCAACCCCTTATATATTTATTATTCGTTTTTTCGCGGGATAGAGAGAGTCCCTGTCTATTACATATATGAAATTAAAAAATAAGATAAACAAATTATATCGATACTTGCATATTTCTGTTTCTTTATGTAAAATATTCCCGGGCTGTGTATACATGATGCAGATAAGTCATTTGAACAACTTCAGATATCCCTCTTTTTTTACCCAAGATCATCAGCGATGTAAAACACACCAAATCTAAACGATAATAACTCTCAAGCAGAAAGGTATTCTAAAAATTATGATCATCAATATTATACAGATAGGTCTCGGACCGATCGGTCTTGGTACCGTAAAACAGTTGCTAAACCATCCCCGTGTACAGATAGTCGGTGCCGTCGATCCGGCTCCGGATAAAGCGGGTCGTCGTCTTGCGGAATTATTTCCGCAAAATTCTGCCCCGGATAGTGCAGGGGAAATTATGGTTGCACCTTCTTTAGAAAAAGCTCTGTCTCTTTGTTCCGATAAGCCGGTCACGGCAGTTCATACAACAGGTTCTTTTTTAGAGAGCGTAACCTCCCAAATACTGGAACTTGCCGAAAATAAATTAAATGTCGTTTCCACGACCGAAGAATTAGCATATCCGTGGTGGCATCACCCGAAAGAAGCGAAACAAATGGATGATTTCGCAAAGAAAAATAATGTAACGGTTCTGGGAACCGGCGTGAATCCGGGATTCGTTATGGATCTTTTTCCGATCGTTATCTCAGGGATATCCGCTTCGGTTGATTCGGTGTATGTCGAACGCATCGTCGATGCGGGCAAACGCCGCGGTCCGCTAAAGAAAAAAGTCGGTGCGGGTATAACGGTCGATGAGTTCAATAAAAGGAAAGCAACCGGACAGTTCGGTCATATCGGACTCGTTGAATCGGTCGCGATGATCGGCGCGGCTTATGGATGGAACCTGAAAGAAATAAGCGATGACCTGAAGCCGAAGGTGGCGGAAGAGCCTTATGACAGCCCCGACGTGAAGGTTGCTCCGGGTGATGTCCTCGGGATCGATCAAACGGCGACCGGGTACTCCGAAGACGGAACAGAACACATACGATTACATCTTGAAATGTATGTCGGTGCACGTCAACCGCACGATACGGTACGACTTACCGGAATACCCGATATGCATGTTACGGTAGAAAACGGCACCCCGGGAGATATCGCAACGGTATCGGCGGCAGTCAACTATGTACCTCTGGTTACGGATGCGCCCGCGGGATTGAAAACTCCTATAGAGCTGCCTCCACCCCGGTGGTTCGGCACTTAATACACGGACAGAGATGAAGAAAGGTATTCAGACAGGATCGTGAAAAATGGATTTTTTTAAAAATATTAATCTCAGCATAGAACAAAAACAGCAGGTACTTGTCTGGTTGAGCGGTTTATACGGACTACTACTTGGAATAATTTCCTTGTTTTTTATAGAACTGCGTTTGGGAATTAGTTCCTGGTTACAGCTTATTTTTATACTCGTGGTGGTGGCAGGGTTTGTCTTAATATGTAATGCGGTCGTAAAGTGGATACTGTACAGAAAAAAAGATCAGACTGATGTTACCGGCCAATTCTGGATTACCATCGTGGGCGGACTCATTCTTTTGTTACTCATTGCTCTGGGGCTGGGATATATTATATAAGCATATCGATGTAAGGTGATTATGAACAATGCAATCGGTATTGTGGGAGGGGTGGGGCCGTTTGCCGGTCTGGAATTACAGAGAGCTATCCTGCATAATTCGCAGGCACACCGAGATCAGGATTTCCCTCCGGTTGTGAGTATTAGTGATCCGAAAGAAATTGCCGACAGGAGTGAGTTCCTGCTCCGCACCACATCGGTGAATCCCGCGTACGCGATCATAAATCAAATTAAAACATTGTATGGCTGCGGTGCGCGCTATATCGGCGTACCGTGCATTACGGCTCATGCGGATGAAATATTTTCGGTCGTACAAACGGGTGTGAACGATCTGCAGGATATTGTACTCGTACATATGATCGACGAAACATTCCGGTCAGTCAAGTCAAAGTATCCCCTCAAAGAAAAAGTTGGTGTGCTTGCAACCAAAGGTTCATATAAAAGTGATGTCTTTTCACATCACGGGAAGAATCACGATTGTGAGATCGTCATTCCACCCGATGATGCACGGCGGGATGCACTGCATCAAAGTATCTATGACGACAGGTACGGCATTAAAGCACTGGGATACCTGCACGATTATGCCAGAAAAAGAGTCGACGATGTTTTAGATTATATGCTGGAGAATCGGGTGCGTGTCATTATACTCGGGTGCACGGAGCTGGCGGTTGTTTTTAAGGATGACGTGTATAGAAATCTCTCACTTATTAATCCGATCGACATACTTGCAAAAAAGCTGATAGCATTACAGAGGCAAGATAAAAGTCCGATGTCTCATTAATAGATAATTCTTCAGGAGAATTTTAATATGTACCATACAAATGTAAGACTGAGATGTGTTGGCTTGGTCGTAGCCCTTCTTTTTATTCAGGTTACATTGTATACGCCAGAGGCCGATGCATACGGCCGATATACCACAGACCAAAATACAAAGCTGGAAAAAGCCGAACAATTAATTATAAAGTATGTCGAAGAAAATAACATCCCCGGTTTATCGGCGGCCATAGCTGTTGATAATGAATTGGTCTGGTCGGATGGATTCGGCTATGCAAACCTTCAACATATGGTTCCCGCCGGTTCAAAAACCATATACAGGATCGCATCAATCTCTAAACCGATTGCGGCTGTTATCGCAATGATGCTCGTGGAAGAGGGTGCGCTCGATCCGGATGCCGCGATTCAGGATTATATACCGCTCTATCCGGAAAAACGGGGAGTAATAACGATGAGAAGACTATTATCTCATACTTCCGGTATCCGTCATTACAGAGGAGATGAGTTTTTTAGCAACAGGCGGTATAGATCCGGTTTGACACCCCTTGCAACGTTCGCGGACGATACACTACTTTTTATGCCGGGTGATCAGTATTCCTATTCAACGTTTGGATACACACTTGCAAGTGCGGTCATTGAAGCATCGGCGCGTACTTCATTCCTTGAGTTGCTCGAACACAGGATTGTGCTTCCTTTCGAGTTGAAAACCCTCGCCGCGGAAGAATCAGAAAAGATCATCCCTCATCTCGCGTCATTTTATATAAGACAGGACGGAGAGATATTCAACGCGCCTTATGTGGATAACAGCAATAAATGGGCAGGAGGCGGTTTAGTATCGACGGCTGATGATCTCGTTCGCTTTGCATCCGAGTTGATCCGGGGAAATATGATCCATCACGAAACGCTCGAACAGATGTTTACACCGCAGATAACCAATGACGGGAACTCTGTTGAGTACGGCCTGGGATGGGCCGTCGGTATTGATGAAGAAACAGGAAAACGTGTCGTATGGCACACAGGCGGAGCGATGGGCGGGAGCGGGGTTCTCTTTCTGTATCCGGATGATGGTTTCATATTTGCCTCTCTTGCCAATACAAGCGGTGTTCAGCATCTTGATCTTGCGAGAAACATAGCAAGATCGTTTTTAGCGAGATAAATCGTTTCAGAAGAGGTTTACGGTTAATACAATGCTTATCCGTAATGTAAAATCTCAGATTTTTAGAATTTGGGTAATTATTACCATTTCGATGTATTAATTACCGATTAGAGTAAATCTAGCAGCATCATTACGAAAGAAAATCTTATTTCCTGCCTTAAAAGCTAATCATTTTTGTTCAATTACTTCGGATAAAAGCGATTATTTTTATTCTGCATCATCCGATGATATGGCACACCTTTTGTGACTCCCTCCAAAACATCCACATTTTCTTTTTTTACAATTATTAAGTTTACGTATTATTCGGTGGTTAATGTACGATCGGAAAGAAGAGGTATTAGATGAATAGTTTTGTTAAAACGATAATTTTTACAATTGCAATCCTGGTAATCCATCTTTTTTATCTTCCACTTCAAGCGTCGCATGATGTTTTTTCCGGCGGAAGCGGAACCGAAGAAGATCCTTTTCTGGTAACCGAAGTTATACATTTAGTAAACTTAGCAAACAGGATTAATGAAGGTACATCATATACAGGCGTTTATTTTAAATTGATGAACGATCTTGATATCGGTATCTCACCGTATAATGAAGGCGAAGGATGGGTGCCGATCGGGAGTGAAACAAATAGGTTCGAAGGTAATTTCCTTGGCGGAGGGAATATCATTGCAGGACTTTATATCAATCGGCAATCAGATTATCAGGGACTCTTTGGTTATCTCGATGGTGCCTCGATTGAAAATCTGGGACTAGTCGATGTTGATGTAACCGGTACTGTCAATGTCGGAGGGCTTGCAGGCCGGATTGACGGCTCCAGGATAGAAAACTGCTTCAGTCTCGGCAATGTCAAAGGGGAGAACCGCATGGGAGGACTCATCGGATCGGTTTATTCCGGTTCAGCCGTCAGTAACTCATATACTCGCGGGAGTGTCAAACGTATTAGCGGAACAGATTCCTACATCGGCGGTTTTTGCGGCTTAAACCATAGCAGTGCTATCTTAAACAGTTATTCGGCATCTGCAATAGAATGGGAAGGCACGCCCGATCTCGAGAACAATGGATTCTGCACTACAGTGTATTCACCTTTTGATACGATTGAGATGACCGGAAATTTCTGGGATATGGAAACATCCGGCCAGGTAATGCCAGGCAGCTTTGGTGAATTTACCGAAGGCCGGACGACAACAGAGATGCAAACATACGGTACATTCGCAAACGCAGCCTGGAAATTTAAGGTCGGGACAAATGAAGGCTATATGTGGAATATCGGAAATGGCAGAAACGATGGCTATCCGTATCTGGACTGGCAATATCCCAACGATCCGTTTTTTGATCCGGTTTTTGCCGGCGGAGACGGCTCGGAGGGTAATCCCTTCCGGATTGTAACGCACGAACATCTATACAACCTCAGGTATTTCCTGAATGATAGCACCGTCTATTTTCATTTAATGAATGATATTGATCTCTCCGAAGAATTCGATGAAGGAGGTTCCTATCTTTATGGTGGTCCCGGCTGGATACCGATCGGGCATACGCTCAACAGATACAGGGGTGTGCTCGACGGACAAGGCTATACAATAAGGGGTTTGTTTATCAATAGATCAAACGATTATCAGGGTTTGTTTGGATCTGTCGATGCCGGGGAAATAAAGAACCTCAACCTTGAAGATGTTAAAGTTTTTGGGGATAGATACACAGGAGGATTAGCGGGATATGTTTTTGACTCTTCAATAATAAGTAACTGTTTCGTCATGGGTGAGGTACATGGGACCTGGGGTGTCGGCGGATTGCTCGGCACTGCGCGGCACTCGACTGTGACTGGTTGCGGAAGCGAATGCCTGGTCTACGGACAAAATGAGGTGGGTGGACTTATCGGTAGTGGGAGTTGGGTCACTATAAGCTTTAGCAGCAGTGCGGGTGCAGTAATTTCGACGACGAACTCCACCGGAGGATTAGTGGGTAATGCATACACCAGTACTATCAATGAATGTTTTAGTACGAGCAATGTAAACGGAGGCAATCATGATGCGGGAGGTTTAGTGGGGATTATGGGTCAGACTACTATTATTAACGATAGTTACAGTACCGGTAATGTCACCGGAGGGCATCGCATCGGAGGTTTTGTCGGATATGCTTTTACAAATTCGGTAATATCAAATTCCTATAGCACGGGATTGGTTCATGCTACAAGCGGTACTGCAGGCGGTTTTATGGGTGGTATATTATCTTCAACAGTGCAAAACTCCTTCTGGGATCTGGATACCTCCGAACAGAACTCATCCGCTGCCGGAATAGGGAAAACAACGATGGAGATGAATACCACATCGACGTTTACAAACGCAGGTTGGAATTTCGTGGATGTCTGGAGGGAAGATACCGATAGCACACAAAATAGTGGCTACCCATATCTCCGGTGGCAAGATGCCGATCCGGAGTCGACAATTACATCGGTTGTTTTTGCGGGCGGCAGCGGAACAGAACAAGATCCTTTTCAGGTAGAGACGGCAGAACAATTAGATGAAGTAAGAAATTATTCCGATAAACATTTTATACAGATTGCAGATATCGATCTTGGATCAGCTCCGTGGAATGATGCAGAGGGTTGGCTGCCTGTTGGAAATACTGTCGATGTTTTCAGCGGAACATATGACGGTCAGAACTTTTTAATAGATAATCTGTATATCGACAGACCGGGCGAAGACGGTATTGGCTTGTTCGGTACCGTAAGCGGCACCGTGAGAAATCTGCGGGTAAAAGGCAGCGTTATCGGGAGGAATAATACGGGAGGTGTCGTAGGTTGGTTAGCCGGAGTCAATAGCACCAAACCGGCGGTTTTGGAAAGCGTGGTATTCGACGGAAGTGTTACGGGGAACCTGCAAGTCGGAGGCATTGCGGGTATTCTTTACAAGGATGGTGAGATAAGAAGTTGTGTGTCTATGGGTGCGGTAACGTCTGTAAGCGATGGCAGCGGAGCAGGACATGGGGTCGGAGGTATCACCGGTTATGGGGGAGGTGTTTATGGTCATACGCTCGTTGAGTCCTGCTATTCAACAGCTATTGTGACAGGTACTTCAACGGGTAATTCCGTCTATCAGGGTGCGGGAGGAATAATAGGATATGTCGGCGGAGGCAGGGAGACAAAGAATTGCTGGTTTGGAGGAGTGGTAACGGGCGGGGTTGTCAAAGGAGGCATTGTCGGTGGATTAACGGAAGGTGCCAGGGTCACAAATTGTTATTCTTACGGAACTGTAACAGAATCCGGTACCCACGTCGGTGGAATTATAGGCAGGCTCTCCTCGGGAACGGTCACGAATTCATATTTTGATACAGAGGTATCGGGTCAAATCAACTGTGCCGGCGGTATCGGAAGAACCACCGAGGAAATGACTTATCC
>SLQE01000116.1 GCA_007131635.1 Bacteroidota bacterium
AATTATGGGTGATTCTCTACGCTCTAATGTAGCGACGAGTTCTCTCACCGGCCATATATTTTTTTTTTTTTTTTCCATTTCACGCTTTATGTAATTAATATTGTGAAGAATTTCTACCGAAGGATTTTTCAGTAATGATTTCTCAATATCGTCAATTCGCGATCCCAGTTTTTCAAGTGTGACGAAATAGTTATCGATGACTACGTCCATTAACGCGTAAGCCAGGTAATCGGTCCCCATCTTTCTGATACGTCCTTTACCCGATTGTATGCGTTCGCGTATTGGATTAAAAAACCCCCTTTCATGTTCATGGAACGAAATCAAGAGATTCTTGCCTATAACAAGCGCAATTTGATCTGATCTGATTCCACTTGTCTCTTCGTCAAAATCGAGTGTTTTTAAGACGATAAAAAGATAGTCGGTGTAATCTTCTACCTTTGGCCTCTGTTCGGTATTAAGAATATCTTCTAGGAGCAGTGGGTGAAGTGAATATTGTTTCCCGATAGTTTCGATTATCTCAACATCATGGATGCCGCTTACCTGTAGCCATGTTATTTGTTTATCTCCCGGGTACGGAATATTCTTTATCGGAACTGATTTTTGTTCAATTACTTCAGAATTATTATACTGGTGGAAGGATATATCTACGGTCGGCGCCTTTTGTTCTCCTACGTGAATGAGGGTCCCCGGCGACAGGCCCGGTTGTTTTCGATGTCGTCTGATCAGTTTTCTCATAGTGCTCCCCGATTTTCCACTTTTCTACCAAAGAAATACACTATGCCAAAAGCGACGGTGATCCCAAAAAATAATGATATCCACGGTGATACACCGTATGCCGTGGGAATGTCGCCGATAAGCATACCGATGAACGCAACCACCAATGCATACGGCAACTGTGTCCTCACGTGGTCGATATGATCACAGGCAGATGCCATTGAGCTGAGGATTGTAGTATCGGAAATTGGCGAGCAGTGATCGCCGAATACCGCTCCGGCAAGCACGCTACTGACGGTTCCATATAAAATGGTGGCTTTTTGGGCGACTTCGAGTCCCGCATCGACGCCGAGGGTGTACCCGAGCGGAATGACGATCGGCATAAGAATTGCCATTGTACCCCAGCTTGTTCCGGTCGCAAACGCAACTAATGCCGCGATAATAAAAGTTAACACCGGTATCCATCGCGGATCAAGAACTTCGCGGAGAACCTGTACCAGATAGTCAGCGGTATTGAGTTCTTCGGTTACCATACCTATCGACCATGCGAGTATAAGAATGACCACGGCAAGAAGCATCGATTTCAATCCGTGAAACCATGCATCGACTGCTTCTTTTAATTTCATTATTCTCTGACTCACTGTCATAATAATACCGACAAGACAACCGGAGAACGATGCCCAAATCAATGCCGCGTATGAATCTGAGTTACCGATTATATCCCCGATCTTGTAGGAAGTTTCGCCTGCTTCCTGAAGATTTTTTACGCCGGTATAATATAATCCGAAACATGCAACAACGAGCACAGTTATTACCGGGATAATGCCGTTATACCATCGGGCGGGTTTATCCATATCGAGGACATCCGAATCGGTAAGATCTTTGGATATCTCTGCGCCGTCACGAATTAATTTTCCCTCAAACCGTGATCTCCGTTCGGCGGAAAGCATCGGACCAAAATCGCGACCTGTGAGTGTAATGAATAAAGCGAAAAAGAGTGAGATAATAGAATAAAAGAAATACGGGATCGAGTGCAGGAAAACCGAGTATGCATCTTCAGCCCAGGGAATTTGTACTATACCGCGCTCGATAAGTCCGACCTGGTACCCGATCCAAGTGGAAATAAAAAATGTACTTGCCACAGCCGCAGCACCGGTGTCGACCAGGTAGGATAACTTCTCCCTCGAAATTTTAAGTTTATCGGTTATAGGCCGCATAAGGTTACCGCGAATGAGGACGTTGGCATAGTCATCAAAGAATATCATAAAACTCAGTAGCCATGTGGAAAACTGACCTCCGCGTGCAGTCTTAGCGTACCTTGTGATGACATTGGCGATTCCGATGGTGCCGCCGTTGCGTGAGATGATGCCGACAAGTCCACCAAACATCATCGTAAAAATAATAATCATGATATGGCTGGGTGTGGAAAGTGCATTCACGACAAAGTGGTCGAGTACCCGGTAAATACCGCCAAGGATATCATAGTTATATATAAAAACCGCACCAAGCCATATCCCGGCGAAGAGTGATATAATTACCTGCCGGAGGATAATTGCCAGACCAATTGCAAGTAATGGCGGCAAAATGCTTAGAATCCCCGGAATGGATCGCAGCTCCTGTGATGACCGAATGGACCAATCGGTATCCACAACCTCGACTGAGAGAATACCGGTATGTTCAACAACGGCATTTTCAATAGAAAGCCTGCCGGACGTAAAGGGCATTTCGATCTGTGCGTATTCACCGTCAACTCTCTGTTTGATACCGATGATAACCGGACTTCCACTGTAACCTGAAATAATGTCCCCGGCGGAATCGACAGCCGTGATTTCGAGGTTGAAATCTATACCCCGGAGTACAAAAGATGGCGTATGTATTCGAAATGAGTCGATTTCTGTTTCCGGATCATCCAAAAAAGGTCCCGCAAACGAGTACATAACAAGTATTGCCGAAATGATAACGGCGCAGGTAATTCGGTCTATCAAGATAGTAATTTCCCTTATATTCGAATTATTGGGATTTAATATATTTAATCAACCGATAAAATACAAATTTAAGGGAATTTATTGTCCGGTAATGGTTGTTATTTATGTAAAGAATTTTCTAATATTTCAAATTATGAAGATAATATATGCCACCAAAACTCCAAAACACAAAAATTTAACTATATTAATAATAAAGATTTAGTGAGGGTTTGGTGTTTTCGTTTTTTACTGGCATTTTGACATTTTATTTTAATGGATTATCCAATAATCGATTATGGAAAAGTATTGAGACCGATATTTTCATTTATAACAATAATAATTTTCTCATGCACGGTTTTCGCAAAACCGACGGGTACCATATACGGTACGGTAACGGATTCCCTTAGCAAGCAACCGTTGTTTGGCGTCAATATCATTATTGTTGAAAACGGACGGGGAGTTTCTTCGAACAGCGCCGGTTATTTTGAATTTTCAGCGGTTGATACCGGTGAGTTCACCTTAGAGTTTACCTACATTGGTTACAAAAAACAAATTCTGAGTGGAGTTGTGGTTACAGAATCTGGAAGAACCCGGCTTAACGTTTCTATGGAGGAATCCTATGTCCTGCTCGAGCCGGTTGAAGTGAGCGGCTTACGGTTCAGACAGCTTCAGGAGGACACACGAACGAGTGTGTTGAGTTTACGTCCGGAAAGTGCCCGTATTTTACCTGGAGCGGCAGAAGATGTAATGCGCACGCTTCAGGCAATGCCCGGCGTCGTTACCAGAAGCGATTTCAGTTCGCAGCTTATTGTACGGGGAAGCGGTCCTGATCAGAATCTTATCGTCATGGATGATATTGAGGTCTTCAACCCATATCGGCTTTACGGTCTCATCAGTATGTTTAACCCCGATACAATCGATGATATAAATCTTATAACAGGCGGATTCCCCGTATCGTATGGTGACAGATTATCTGCGGTTTTGTCCGTAACAAATAAAGAGGGCCGCAGAAATTCTCCAATCGAGGGGAATGTAAATACCAATATCACCGATGCGAATATCGTGCTTGAAGGGAGAACACCACTGGGACTCGAAGGTAGTTGGATCGTCTCTGCACGACGCACCTATTACGATCTTATCGCAGGCCCGGTCGCGCGAAATCTCGATCTTGTCGATGATGATGTTGCGTTCCCTAATTTCACCGACTTCCAATCTAAAATTACCATCGGGCCGTACAACGGACACAGGTTTTACTTCAACACGCTGCTCAGTCGCGATGCGGTCAATATAATCTCGGGCGAAAATCGCCCTGCTCCGGATAGCATTGCGGTGGTAGACCGGACCGATCACCGGGTTTTAGGTGCTGCCTGGCATTATTCACCGTCGAATAATCTTTTTTCACGAGTGACAATATCACATTATCGAAATATTGGCGATAGCGATTTTGAAGGTCACCTGTTCGATCCGACTCTTGATTGGGATGGATCATCCGATGTATTACTGGAAGAACAACTTATATCTTCTCTCTATGAATTTGAAAAAACTTCAATTTCCCAGGAAGTTATCTATGCGAGCGGTAAACACGAAATATCCGGCGGAACCGGAATAGATTTTCTTTCATCAAGAATAATCTGGCGGGCCGATCTGGGACCGATATTCAGGTCATTCCTTGAAGATCTTGATGTACCTCTCCTTACCGAATTTACCCAGTCGCGAAACTACATCAGAATGTACGGGTATGTAAAAGACAGGTGGAGGATAACGAACAGGTTTACCGTGGATCCGGGTATTCGTTTCGATTATTATACGATACTCGGTAATGTATACGTGTCACCGCGACTAAGTGCATCATACGCACTTGATCAAAGGAGCACAGTGCGCGGAAGTATAGGCAGGTTCTTACAGTCACCCGGGTACGAAAAGATCTTCGGCCAGTCTCAATTCTTTGATCTTACCGACAGAGAAGCGATGCACAGATTGCAACCGGAAGAAGCGCATCATTACGTATTCGGCATCGACAGATGGTTCTCAAATTCGTTGTATTTGCGTATCGAAGGCTATGTAAAAGATTTTGTTAACCTCATATCGGTTGACAGGGTGCCCGGTACGAGATATGTATCGGATCCCATCCAGGGTAGAGATCAAAGATTTTCCGATGGCTGGTCTGCCCCGTATCCGGTTACGGTGGATTCGGTTACCATAAACCCGAATAACGATGCAAGCGGTCAATCATATGGTATTGAGTTGTTTTTAGAAAAACAGTCGGCAAGTTTACGCGATCCTCTTTCAGGTTGGATATCATATTCGTATTCGATAGCAAATCGATATCAGTATGGTCGAACGTTACCGTTTGATTTTGATCAGCGTCGTACATTGAATATTGTTTTGAACTATCGTTTTTCGAATGCATTGGAATTAGGCGCCCGTTGGCGGTATGGCAGCGGATTTCCGCATTCTCCCCCCGTTGGAATACGTCCGCGATTTGTGACCTCGGAAGAGAACGGAGAAGTTGTACAGCGTGTCAGAACTGATCCGGAAGGGAATGTGCTGTTTCACATAGACCGTGGCGATTTTTCAAATCGCAACACAACCCGGCTTCCGGATTACAGCCGAATCGATGTCCGTCTTAACTGGCACACATCGTTTGTAGGATTGAGGTGGTTGTTTTATTTAGATGTAATAAATATATTGAACAGAAAGAATGTCATTAACTACAGGTATTTTATCGAGGATATGGAAATACAGGAACGTGCAACAACCATGTTCCCTATTCTTCCCACGTTAGGATTCAGTTTTACTTTTTAAAGAATGACAATAGACCTATTTTCAACCTCCGGATCCGAACCTCTCACGGTATCGCAACTCACCGGTCACATTAAATTGACTTTGGAGACTGCTTTTGAACATGTATCGGTTGTAGGGGAAATATCTAATTATAAAAAACATCTACCTTCGGGACACGCATATTTTAGTCTGAAGGATAGCGAAGCAACCATATCGGCGGTAATGTGGCGGAGCCGTCTCGGACAGGTATTCTTTTCACCCCAGGATGGTATGAAGGTTATTGCACGGGGGAGGATTACAGTATATCCTCCGCGGGGCAATTACCAGATCGATGTCACAAGCTTACAACCTGCCGGTATGGGAGAGTTGCAGATCGCCTTTGAGAAGCTTAAAGAAAAGTTGTACAAAGAAGGCTTGTTTGATGAAAAACATAAAAAACCATTGCCGGAGTATCCCTCCCGTATCGGGATCATCACCTCTGAAACCGGAGCCGCTATAAAAGATATAATGACTGTCATAAAGCGGCGATTCCCTCCGGTGGAATTGATACTCTATCCGGTTCGTGTCCAGGGTATCGGTGCTGCGCGCGAAATAGCACAGGCAATACTGAATATGAACAGGTACGGCAAAATAGATGTCATAATAGCGGGTAGGGGGGGCGGATCATTGGAAGATATTTGGCCATTTAATGAAGAAATCGTGGCGAGGGCGATTTTTAATTCCGATATACCCGTTGTTAGTGCCGTAGGTCACGAAATTGACTATACCATAGCCGATATGGTGGCCGATATGCGGGCGCCTACACCGTCAGCAGCCGCAGAGATTGTCGTACCGGATTATCGCAAAATGATTGAAATTTTCAATGATTTTGCATATATTTTAGGTCGTCACGTCTTTGATTCAGTTCGGGATAAGAGAGATACGATTCGGCAATTGCTAAATACATATTCTTTTAATCGACCGCACGATTTGATGCGAAGCTTTTCCCAACGAGTCGATGAGGTAGACCGTCAACTCAAGTCGACAATGACTTATCTTGTGGATAAAAAAAATACACAGATTACTTCGCTGAGTCACCGATTGGAATCCCTGAATCCCGACAGGGTTCTCGAACGCGGGTATGCAATTATATACGATGGGCGGAAAGTTCTACAGACAAAACGGGACACCATGCAGCATGGGAAAGGCGAAATTCGATTTCATGACGGCCGTGTACCTTTTCATGTTAAAAGGGATGATTAACTTATGAGTCGTAAGTCCGGAAAGACCAATATCCAATTCGAAAAATCACTTGCGCGGCTGGAGGAGATCGTTGCAAAGCTCGAGAGCGGTGAAGTGTCGCTGTCGGACGCAATCGGCCTATATGAAGAGGGCATTACATTATCGAAAAATTGTATTAAGCAACTCAATGAAGTAGAAACAAAGCTAAAGAAAATTACCGCGGAGCTTGACGGTACGTTTCGTGTTGAAGATATAACTTAAAACAGGAGGAACTGCATGAGCAGTCAGGAGTATCCATTGTTGTCAAAAATAAACTCACCGGCCGATATGAGGGGGCTTACAGTCAGTGAGCTGAAAACAGTGAGTCAGGAAGTACGGGAATACATGGTCGATGTCATCTCAAAAGTCGGCGGACATTTTGGTGCCGGTTTGGGAACGGTAGAACTCGCAGTTGTGCTGCACTATGTTTTCAATACTCCGAAAGATAAAATCGTTTGGGATGTCGGCCACCAGGCATATCCGCATAAGATATTAACAGGACGCAGAGATAAACTGCATACTATACGTCAGTTCAACGGTCTCAGCGGTTTTTTAAAGAGAAGCGAAAGTGAATACGATGTGTTTGGTGCAGGACACGCAAGCACCGCACTCTCAGCCGCTTTAGGAATAGCAACTGCACGGGATTACGATAATGAAGATTATAAAGTTGTTGCGGTTGTCGGCGACGGTGCGATGACCGGCGGTATGGCGTATGAAGCTATGAATAATGCCGGACTCCTCAAGAAAAACATTATTGTTGTACTTAATGATAACAGAATGTCAATTGCCCCGAATGTATGGGCGATATCGAACTATTTCAATGAAATAATTGCTTCAAAAAGTTTTAATAAATTTAAATCGAATGTCTGGGAATTAACCGGTAAACTCGACACATTTGGCGACCGGATCCGTAAAATAACTTCCAGGCTTGAGGGCGGTATTAAATCGGTTATAACTCCCGGTATGCTTTTCGAAGCACTTGGCTTTCGGTATTTCGGTCCGTTTAACGGACACAACATTCCGCAACTCGTCAAAATGTTCAAAGAGGTTAAAGAGTTGTCCGGACCGATTTTAATCCATACCATCACGAAAAAAGGTAAGGGGTACTCTCCTGCGGAGCAAGACGGACAAAATCTGCACGGTGTTACTCCGTTCGATAAATTAACGGGGGTTGCGGTTAAAGGCAAAGACGCACCGCCGGCATATACCACTATATTTGGTGAAGCACTTGTCGAGATTGCTAAACAAAATCCGAAAGTTGTCGGTATCACCGCAGCAATGCCCGACGGTACCGGATTGAATATCCTGCAAAAGGAAATGCCCGAACGGTTCTATGATGTGGGTATTGCAGAACAGCACGCGGTTACATTTTCGGCCGGTATGGCTACGGAAGGATATACACCCGTCGCTGCAATCTATAGCAGTTTCCTTCAGCGGGCGTTTGATCAAATTATTCACGATGTCGCGATTCAAAAACTGCCTGTTGTTTTTGCCCTCGACAGAGCGGGACTTGTCGGAGCGGATGGCCCGACACACCATGGTACGTTCGATCTTACGTATCTGCGGCTCATTCCGCATATGGTGATCATGGCTCCGAAGGATGAGCAAGAGCTCCGGGATATGCTCTTCACTGCAACCGAATACAACAAAGGTCCGATCGCATTGCGATATCCGCGTGGCAACGCAATAGGCATTCCTATCAGAGAAACATTTGAAAAAATCGAAATCGGTAAATCCGAAACCGTTCGGAAAGGCGGAGATGTTGCCATCATCGCGGTGGGTAACATGGTGATGCATTCCCTGAAAGCTGCAGATATATTACAACAGAACGGGATCCTGGCTGAGGTTGTTAATGCCAGATTTGTAAAACCCCTTGACGAAGAAATGCTGCAGGACATTGCTGAGCGCTTTACGTATGTTGTGACTGTCGAAGATAATTCTATCGTCGGTGGGTTCGGGGGAGCCGTTGCTGAGTATTTCGCGCAAAACAAACTAAAAAAAGTGGAACTTCATATGCACGGCATTCCCGATAGATTTATTGAGCACGGTAAGCCCGGCGAATTGCATCAGCAAATAGGAATTGATCCGGAAGGAATTGCCAAAGTGGTTGCTTTACAAATTTCCGGTAGCAAATCTATTAACAATAAAGCTGTAAAGCTTGTCAGCAAGTAAAGACGGTATATATCAGAAACGAAAACAATGAACCACGTCAATATAGGGATCGTCGGTCTGGGCTGGGTAGCCCAGGTTGTGCATATACCCATCCTCGATAAGTTACCCGATGCATCGGTGGTTGCAGTCTGCGATACCGATAAAGCCCGTGCACGCTATGTTTCGGATAAATTGGGTATCAAGAATGTCTATACAGATATTGATAAGATGCTGAAACAGGAACAAATCGATGCAGTCCACGTATGCACCAGAACAGATTCCCACGCGCCGGTAGCGATTGCCTGTATGGAAGCGGGAAAAGATGTCCTGGTGGAAAAACCGCTGGCGCGAACGTACGATGAAGCCTCCCGAATTGTGCAGGTCGCCAAAGAGACAAACCGAAAACTCATGGTGGGTATGAATACCCGTTTCCGACCCGACGCGATGATTCTGCGTAGCTTTATCGAAGCCGGAGAATTGGGAGATATATTTTATACAAAATCGGGATGGCTGCAAAGACAGACGAATAACAAGACGTGGAAAACGCGAAAAGAGGTAGCCGGCGGCGGAGTTTTTATCGATACCGGTATAGTTATACTCGATATGTCTCTCTGGATGATGGGCTATCCCGATATCGAGCGGGTATCTGCAATGGCATACTATCACGAAACGGAACACGTCGAGGACTCCGGTGTTATCATGCTCCGAATGGTGAACGGCGCTACCATTACTATTGAAGTGAGTTGGTCACTCAACATCGAAGACGATATTTTTTACTGTAACGTCTTTGGAACGCGTGGGAGTGCGCGTCTGAATCCACTGCGGCTTAATAAACAATTACACGGTAATATCGTGAACATGACACCGGCAAAGCTGGAGAAACCGCAAAGTTTATATAAACGTTCGTACGAAAATGAAATCCGTCATTTCATTGGTGCCGTACGCGGTCTTCATCCGATCATATCGACAGGTAGTGAAGCGCTTCAGCGAATGAAAATCCTCGAAGCAATGTACGAATCAGTAAAAACCCGCAGCGAAGTTTCTGTTGCGAAAAGTCAGTAAATTCCTCCGCAATTATTGTCAAGGGTGTGTGCGTCAAAGAGGATTCCTTGTCGTTCTGAAAGTATCCGGATTATACTATATGAGTACAATTGCACTGATTACCGATTTTGGGACAACCGATGGATTTGTCGGCGCGATGAAAGGCGTCATGCTATCGATAGTCCCCACTGCAAATATCATCGATATATCACATGAATGTGACCCGCATAATGCATATCATGCGGCATTTGTGCTATGGTCTAATTATCGGTATTTTCCAAAAGATACAATCTTTGTTGTGGTCGTTGATCCCGGCGTCGGTTCGGAGAGACGCATTGTGCTTATAGAGAGTGAAGATGGCAGGAAAATACTCGCCCCCGAGAACGGAATTCTTTCTTTTATTCTGCCTGAAATAAAAAATCCAATATGTTATCACATAAATAACCCTGACTACTGGCTGACACCGACAAGCAATACCTTTCACGGGAGAGATATCTTTGCACCGATCGCAGCTCATATCATAAACGGGAAACCCGGTGAAGATTTGGGGGTACGTGTCACAGTACCCATTCCGGCTTCTCCTTTTCTGGATATTGATGAATCTACAACAGAGCTTGAAGGAAAGATATTACATTCGGACCGTTTCGGAAATCTGATTACAAATATCCGTCCGAAATCAAACCGGATAAATGCTATG
>SLQE01000261.1 GCA_007131635.1 Bacteroidota bacterium
GACGTACAGCGGTTTGGTCTCTGCTTCGGGGAGCTGAGATGTATCGGTGTGAAGGGAGAACAATCTTCCGAATGTTTTAACGGAGGAAACGAGATCGAAGAGACGAGAATGTTCTTCGATGTCCCGTACAAGCTCGATGGCTTTTTCCGGGTCGTGGTACATAATAGTTTTTGCAAGCAGCACCCAGGCGGCTTCGTTCCCGGGATCATTTGCAACAATCTCTTCAAGCAGTTGCCGTGCTTCATCTTCTTTTTGCTCCGTCAATAGCTGTTCGGCTTTGTGGAGAAGTTTATCATACTTTCCGGGTATCGCCTTTTTCAGCCAATCCCTGATCGCCGGTTCGGGCAGCGCGCCGACGAATTCATTTACCGGTTTACCGTCGACAAAGAGCTTTACGCTCGGTATACTCCGGATAGCATAACGGCGCGCGATGTCGGGGAATTCTTCGGTATTCAGTTTTACCAGTTTCCAGTTATTCTTGTTTTCAGCCGCCAGTTTTTCGAGCACCGGTCCGAGTATCCGGCAAGGACCGCACCATGCCGCCCAGAAATCGACAAGAACCGGGATGGTAGAACTCGCCTCTATGACATCCTGTTGGAAATTTTTCGTATCGTATGACATATTTTTTAATACCTGTTTATAGACTGATCATTTTAATTCCACGATCACGAGCGTCACGTCGTCTCTCAGATCGTTTTGTGAAAAAGTTTTTACCTCAGAGACAATCTTGTTATGTAGTGCGTCGGCATTGGTGAGCGATGTATCGCTCAGGATAGCCGAGAACCGGTCTTCTCCGAATTCCTCGCGTTGGTGGTTCATGGCTTCAGTGATGCCGTCCGTATAGAATATAATAAAATCACCGGAATGTAAGGATACCCTCGATTCCTTGTACTGATGTCCCGTCATAATGCCCAAACCCGGTCCGGCTTCCAGGAGGGTTATAAGCGAACGGTCGGATCGTTTTATTATCGGCCGGTTGTGTCCGGCATTCGAGTACTGCATTTCCATTCGTTGTAAATCGATAATGCCGATGCAGAAGGTTATAAATTTCCCTTTCGGTATGTTCCTGCCGAGCACATTGTTGATTTTGTTACACAATTCTGCCGGCGGAATATTATCTGTTGCAAAAGCACGCACTAACGACTGAAGGTTTGACATGAGCAGGGCGGCAGGCATACCTTTACCGACCACATCGGCGATACATACGGCTACGGTATGATCATTGAGTTGTATCAGGTCATAATAATCGCCCGCGACGGTTCTCGCCGGGTTCCATGACGCGGCGATTTGGCAATTACCGATTTGCGGGATTTTACGGGGCAGGAGCGCCTGTTGGATTTCACTCGCTTTTGAATAGTCGACCTCGCGCTCGCGGAGCTGTATTTCCAGTATCGCGCGGTTGAACTCGTCCATGGTTTGTACAATGAAGTCGATATCATCTTCGTCGAACGGAAAACCGGATAGTTTTCTCCCTATACCGATCAATGCCGCTGTTTCGTTCTTAAATGTTGTCTTCGCTACCACTTCGCAACGGAGTTTCTTAAGCTGTATTCTCAGCGGATCAGATAACGTGAGTTCGGTTACGGAAACCGGTTTTTCTATCCGATGGAGTGTCTGATAATCTTCGTTTGTAACGATCAGTTGGGTAAAATCATCGGGCAGTCCGAGCGTTTGGGATACGGGCATCGGCGACAACTCATTTTGAAATTGGGCAACAAAGATCATCCTGCTCTGAAGTGTCGATTGCAGATATTCGATTATAGTGCGTTCGATGGCCCCTGTGCTTGTCGCCTTGCCGATCGCCTGTCGCATTTCCACGAGTGTCGCGGAGTGATCGAGTTTCTTTTTATGGAATCTTCTGTCGATAATCCGCTGCACGCGGTTGCGGACCGGGATAAAAGCGGCCGCTATCGCTACCGTTGCGGTTACGGTTACCCAGTAGGTTTGAATATCGAGTGCGGAAATAATGTATCCGCCGATCCAGAGTACCAGGATGAGATAGAAAGCGACGACTATAACCGAAACAATTGAATAGGTGACCGTCTTTTTTATAATGATATCGATATCCATCAACCGGTATTTGATAATCGCGATGACAATCGAAACCGGTATCAAAGCATAAATCAGTAAACGAAGAACGTCGAAGGAATAATAGAAAATCCTGTTGATCGATGCTATCATAAATTCATCGATGAGAATTGGGACTGAGAATGCAAATGACCCGAAGAGTGCAGTTCCGATTCCCCACATAGGCCAGCGAATCTGCCGTTTTCCCTCAGCATCGCTGTCGCGGTAGGAAAGGTACAGATTGACAAGTATGAATATGGGGAAAACGACTGTCGACACCAGCAGAAGCAGAAAAAGAACTGCTATCGGCAGGAGTATAAGCAGCAGCAGCGGAGAAGCAGCAAGCGGAGGTATATTCAGATCGGGCCTGAAAATATACAGGTAGATCAGTGCGAGGGTTATGAAGAACCCGAGTATGGAGTAGAAAAGAAGTACGAGCTGACCCGGTGTGTGAAGTACCCCTTTTATGAGTCGGTGTTTCTTGACCGATTTCACGATTCCGTATATGTGTACCCATGTACCGGTTGCGAAAATGCCGAACAGAGCGAGACTTATGAAGAATGTGGTTTGTGATAAAGGGAA
>SLQE01000110.1 GCA_007131635.1 Bacteroidota bacterium
ATCATTAATTTTCAGGAGGATAGGATGATTGATTTTCTTTCTCAACCGTGGCCCTGGTACATCGGAGGTCCGCTCATCGGCTTGTTTTTATTCCTTATGCTCATATTTACCGGTAAACCGCTTGGGGTTTCGTCCAGTATGAGGCATGCCTGCGCTGCCACCGTACCGGGCAAAATAAAATTTTTCAAGTATGATTGGAAAAAGACAGGTATGTGGAATATCGTATTCGTACTCGGTATTATTCTCGGTGGGTTTTTGGGAGGATATGTCTTTTCGAATCCGGAACCGATTGCGATATCGGAACACACCAAAACAGACCTTCGCGAGCTTGGAGTGACCGATTTCAGCGGCTACGTACCGTCGGAAATATTCTCGTTCGATTTTCTTCTCACACTTCCCGGATTTATACTCATCGTGGGCGGCGGCTTTCTGATAGGCTTCGGTGCCCGTTACGCGGGCGGGTGTACGTCAGGTCACGCGATGAGCGGTATATCGAACTTACAGCCCGCATCTATGATCGCGGTAGGCGGTTTCTTTGCCGGCGGTTTGTTCATAACACACGTTATACTCCCTTTACTATTTTAAACTCTGCTATCTATATAATATTTGTCCGAGGAGAATAATCACTATGCAGTATCTCAAATACTTACTATTCGGTACAATTTTCGGATTCATACTTATGCGAACCGAAGTCATATCATGGTTCCGGATCCAGGAGATGTTTCGTTTTCACGATTTCCATATGTACGGTGTCATCGGGTCGGCAATACTCATCGGCATCATATCTATTCAGCTGATTAAAAAGTTTAATATCAGTGATATATACGGCGACCCCATCGTTATTGAACCGAAGGACTCCAGCCAGTTATATCGATACACGATCGGCGGAGTGTTATTCGGATTCGGCTGGGCGTTAACCGGTGCCTGTCCGGGTCCGGTATACGCATTGATCGGAAGCGGGATACCGGTCTTTGCAGTTATTTTACTCAGCGCTTTAATAGGAACCTGGGTTTACGGATATTTTCAGGAAAAATTACCGCACTAAATTTTTTTGATCAATAATTATAATACAGTACCTATTCATTGAAAGGAGCTCCCTATGTTTTTCAGACAGATTTTCGAACCCCGTCTCGCACAATATGCATATATCGTCGGATGCCAGGCAAGCGGCGAAGCAGTCGTTATCGATCCGATGCGCGATATTCAACAGTACTATGACATCGCGGAAAAAGAAAAACTAAAGATAGTAGCGGCGGCCGATACCCACATCCACGCGGATTACATATCAGGATTGCGTGAATTCGCCGAACGCGGTGTAAAAGTATATGCATCCGACGAAGGTGACAGCGACTGGAAATACGAATGGCTCATCGGGAGCGACTATGACTACCAGCTCATGAAAGACGGCGACATGTTCAAGATCGGTAACATTGAAATAAAAGCAATTCACACCCCGGGACACACACCGGAACACATTATCTTTGCAATCACCGACACTGCATCCGGAGCGAAAGAACCGATGGGTTACACAACGGGCGACTTTGTATTCGTCGGCGATGTCGGCAGACCGGACCTGCTCGAATCGGCTGCAGGAATGAAGGATGTAATGAAACCATCTGCAAAGACTCTCTACAAATCTCTTGTGGATTTCAAGAACTACCCCGAATATCATCAAATCTGGCCCGGACACGGAGCAGGCAGCGCATGCGGCAAGGCGCTCGGCGCCGTACCGGACAGTACAATAGGGTACGAACTCCGCTATAACGCTTCACTCGCACATACAGACAGCGAGGAAAACTTTGTGAATTTTATACTGACGGATCAACCAGAACCGCCTCTCTATTTTGCCCGGATGAAACGTGATAACAAGATCGGTCCGAAAGTGCTCGGCGGATTACCCCAACCGGCCCGGATTGGTGTTGTTGATCTGAAGAAATTCATCCGGAATACCGACGTTGCATTGATCGACACCCGCGATCGTTACGACTTTCTCGACGGTCATATACCGGGAGCAATTTTTTCTCCGCTCGATAAACAGTTTAACACAACAGCCGGATCCTACGTCGAAGAGGAGAAACCGATCTATCTCATCATCGATGGAAACCGCGTCAGCGAAGCTGTCCGTGATCTGATCAACGTCGGTCTCGACAAAATCGCCGGCTACGCGACACTCGAAGATTTCGAAGACTATAAAAACCAGGGCGGTGAGATCGAAAAGACCGAATACACATCGTTCGAAAAAGCAGCGGATATTCTGAAATCGAATAATTTGCAGGTTGTCGATGTCAGAAAAAGATCCGAGTTCGTCGAAGGACACGTAAAAGGAGCCATCAACGTTCCGCATACGCGACTTTTGGAACGTTTGGATGAAGTTCCTGAAAGCGGTACATTACTAGTTCATTGCTCCGCCGGCGGACGCTCGGCAGTCGCGGCAGCTTTGTTACAGCGATACGGACGCGATGTGCTGTATGTGGATGGAGAAATTAGCGATCTTACAAAGACGGGTCTCGAATTGGTGAAGTGATATCTTCACGGATTTCAACTCACCACCTGTGAATTACGAATTACGGGTTACGAATTACGAATTGTTTTGAATCTATAAGAAACTTAGAATAGATTAATCTTATGGTAAAAATTCGTAATTCG
>SLQE01000019.1 GCA_007131635.1 Bacteroidota bacterium
GATATACGCCAAAGGGTACCTCGGGGAGAAATACAAAAAATCAGATTGCAGACGAATTGAATACAACGGGTATATATTCAATGACACGCAATCCTCTTTATCTCGGTAACTTCTTTATGATGTTCGGTGTCGCTCTGCTGGTACGCGACGGATGGGTCGCTCTTATTTTTGTGCTGACATTCTGGCTTTACTATGAACGGATCATTATGGCGGAGGAAGCATTCCTCAGGACGAAATTCGGAAAAGAATACGAAGATTATGCAGCGCGCACACCCGCATTTTTGCCTCGTACAAAACTTTGGAAGCGTTCCGAGCTTACGTTTTCACTGAGAAACGTTTTAAAGCGGGAATACTCCGGTTTGTTTGGAGTTATCGCCGCTTTTACCGTTCTTCAGTATATCGGAGATTTTATCGTGGCGGGAAGACTTATGATCGATTATATCTGGTTGAATTTATTTACATTCGGCCTTCTGGTTTATGTTACCTTGAGAACGTTGAAAAGAAAAACGAAACTCCTGCATGTCGAGGGAAGATGAAGTAAAGAAATTCAAAGTTATTAAAATATTCGATACATCATTATGAAAAAAAATCAAAACGACAGGAAGAACGATCTGACTGCCGGTATTGCTGCCGGATTTGTACTCGGAGGTCTGGCGGGAATAATAACAGGCGTCATTACGGGCAGTATAGCACTATGGTTAGGCATAGGAACGGGTATCGGCCTTGCCGTCGGTGCTCTCGTCAGCAGGTTTCTGAAAAAATAGAATTGCATGAGCAAACAGAATATACTTAAACAAATCAGACGTGCAGGTGTTATCGGTGCGGGCGGTGCGGGGTTTCCTGCCTATAAGAAACTCGAGACGGATGCAGATCACATAATTGCAAACGGCGTTGAGTGCGAGCCGCTTCTGTATAAAGACAGGGAAAGTATGATCCGGGAAAAAGAGCGGTTCATCGAAGGGCTGCGGATCATGAGGAATCTGACCGGAGCCCGGAAGGTTACCATCGCACTGAAAAGTAAAAATAAAGACATCGCCGATATGCTCGAACCGCTCGCCTCGCCCGAAGGGATGGATATTTTTATTATGAATGATATATATCCGGCAGGCGATGAGTATATCCTCGTTTATGATGTGACCGGTAAAAAGATTCCAATCGGCGGATATCCGACGCAGATCGGCGTTGTCGTGAATAATGTCGAAACAATCGTAAACGTTGCGTACGCCGTCGGAAATAAACCCGTCACCCATAAGTTTGTCACGATCACCGGTGCGGTAAAAACCCCTGTCACCGCCTGCGTGCCCGTGGGGATTGGATTTGCGGATTGTATCGCTTTAGCCGGTGGAGTTACGATCAGCAACCCCGTTATTCTGACCGATGGTGTAATGATGGGAGGTGTGGAGAGAGATTTTACTTCGCATATTTCAAAAACGAGCGGCGGTCTGATAGTGCTTCCGGAAAATCATCCGCTTGTCGTGAGGAAAACAGCTCCGCGAAGAAACTACATGACGGTGGGTCACAGTGCCTGCGATCAATGTTCGTTCTGTACCGAACTCTGTCCCCGTTACCTTCTCGGCTACCCTATACAGCCGCACCTTGTGATGCGATCGCTCCAGTTCGTCGGAAATCAATCGGAACTGTTAAGCCGGTGGGCGGGTGCATGTTGCGAATGTAATATATGCTCGCTTTTCGCGTGTCCGGAATCACTCGATCCGAAAAGCATTTGTGTCGATACGAAAAACCGTCTGCGCGAGACGAACGGAAATTTTACGGCTTCGGAGCTATCCGGAATATACCTCGATGTTCACCCCCGACGAAAGGGAAGAGAGGTGCCGGTCCCGATGTTGTATCAGCGTTTGGGTATCAAAAGGTACGATCGGCAAGCGCAGTTCAGTGAAGTAACGATTGTGCCAAAGTCGGTTTGTATTCCGCTCAATTCTCATGTCGGGACACCGGCGAAACCGACAGTTGAGAGAGGCGACTTCGTACACGCCGGCGATGTGATTGCGGATGTTCAGGAAGAGTCGCTTGGATGTCCCGTCCACGCCAGCATCGACGGTATCGTAACAGAACTTACATCGATAAGTATAACTATATCGAATAAACATTAGTAAAATGAGGATACGTGCAAAATGTCTGCAGCAATAGGATTAGTTGAACTGTCAAGCATAGCAAAAGGTATCGAAGTCGCGGATGCGATGCTCAAGCGTGCAAATGTCGATGTCGTCGTGAATCGCAGTATATGTCCCGGGAAATATATGATTCTGATCGGCGGGGATGTCGATGCGGTGAATGCAAGTGTTATGACCGGAGTTGAGATCGGCGATGCTCAGGTTGTCGATCAATTTATCATTCCGAATGTCCATCCCTCGGTTTTTCCGGCTCTGAGCGGAGTGAATGCGATCCCGGAAATGCAGGCGCTCGGTGTTCTTGAATCATTCTCGGTGGCTTCTATTATAGAAGCAGCCGATGCTGCCGTAAAAGCTGCATCGGTAGAACTCATCGCGATCCATGCCGCGATGGCTATAGGCGGTAAGGGATACGTAACGCTTACCGGTGATGTTGCGTCGGTTCAGTCTGCAGTCGATGTGGGTGCGGAAGTGCTTTCCCGCCGCGGATTGCTCGTGGAAAAAATCGTTATCCC
>SLQE01000439.1 GCA_007131635.1 Bacteroidota bacterium
CTGACATCTCCCTGGAATAACACCAGTCCTCCGACCTTTAACGATTCGACGTTGTGGACAAGCTCACGGTACCTTGGTGAATCTTTACTCAGGTAATGCGTGTACGCCGGCGTCGCGATCATCTGACCGATTTTTTCTTCGAGCGTAAGACGCGACAACGTCCGCTCCACCCATTCGATTTCCGAGTTCATGAATGCTGCAAGTTCATAACCTGAATGAAATATTATCGGTTGAAATTCTTTCCGGATTACTTCACGATCCGTTGCACAGGAAGAGAATAATATGATAATGAAAGAGATGTATAAGGATTGCTTCATAGGGGTTTACATAAATGTTTATCGATACGAATTATAAGATAGTATATTTATATAAAGAATCAAAGACACATTCTTGCCCGGCACCTACAGTATGTGAATAGCAATAAATTATCTCATTTTGCGGTACATTTTTAAATAACGGGTGCCGGGCAAGTACACGGAATGGGATCTGAGTCTTTCCACTAACATGCCCGGCACTATACAATATAGCTTTCTTTGCTTAACTAAAACATCCCACTCCAACTCTGACGGTAAGTGCCGGGCATGGGTGTACTTCCTCTTTACCAATCAAATCAGTATATTATATCAACATTCTCATCAAACAATACATAACTTATGAACTCAAAAGAACGAATGCACAAGGCAATGACCCTCTCCGTTCCCGACAGAGTGCCGGTCATGTGTCAGCTCTCACTCGGTCATTATTTTCTTCACTCCGGAATCGACCCGCTGAAAATCTGGTATACCTCGGAAGGATTTGCCGACGCGCTTATTGTGCTGCAGCAACGATACCGGTTCGACGGTATATTGATCAATCTTCCCGGAAGAGAGAAAGACTTTGAATCACACATCGAAAAAACCGAGGATAAAGGGAACGAGAAAATAATCCATTGGAAGAACGGGGATTATACCGTTTTCCCAATCGACGATCTTCCAAATTATCATTATGCCGACAGCTCATCAAAGATTCACTCACTGGATCAGATCGATCCGGAAGAGCTTTACTATGTTGAACCATACGATATCAGCGGCGTTTCATATCCATACCGGTGGGGATTCGAGGATAATCCGCGTCCATCCGATAACTTTTTCCCGGATTATCATAGCGAGACTATTAAACTTGTGAAAGAGAAAGTCGGAGATGAAATATCGGTACAATCGGAAATATTTTCACCCTGGACACAGCTTTTTGAACTGCTCGGCTATGAAAACGCACTTATGTCGATTTTCGACGATCCCGGAAAAGTGAAAGCGTGTCTTACCCGGTTAGCGGAAGGCGCTGCCGATCTGGGGAAGCGTCAGGCAGCTCAGCATGTCGATGCAATTCTCATCTCGTCGGCTTTTGCGGGCGGCGGATTCATCTCGGTCGGTCAGTATGAAGAATTTGTCGCGCCGTTCGAACAAAAAGTAATTCAGGAAATTAAAAAGGACTTCGATATTCCGATCTATACTCATACCTGCGGAAAAATCGGCGACCGGCTCGATCTTATGCTCGGCACCGGCACCAATGGCGTCGATACACTTGATCCGCCGCCGCTCGGAAACGTCGAACTTTCGGAGGCGAAGAAACTTCTTACGGGCAGGGGTTTTATAAAAGGCAATATCGATCCGGTGAATGTGTTACGTCATACAGACAGGAACAAGGTTCGCGAAAGTGTTATCAATACCTTACAAACCGGAAAACCCGGAGGCAGTTACATTCTCAGCTCCGCGTGCTCGGTCGCCCCGCATACTCCGCCGGAAAACCTGAGTTTGCTCACGCAGATTGCCGATGAATACGGTAATTATTAATCATTCATCCGTATGATTGCATCAACTCGGTTAATCGCGCAAATTTTGTTTCTCCGAGTTTAAAGAGGTATTCCATATCATCGCCACGGAGGGTTGTAATATCTGATGAGTTTTCTTCCGCCTGTTCAGGAGTTTTGATGCCCGGAATGACGGTCGACACCTCCGGTACGCTTGCACAAAAACTCAGGCTCAGTGCTGTTTTCGAAATCGAGTAATGTTTCCCGATAGACCAGTAATCTTCCAGCGCCTGCAGCGTCTCTTTGAGCAACGGAGGAGGAAGGCGAAATGAGCGGTGATCGTTCTTCGGAAACGTCCGGTCAGCCGTTATCTTTCCGGTAAGCAGTCCGAATTGCAGCGGCATCCGAGCAATGATACCATATCCCCGTTCTCCGGCTTTACGGATAAGCGGCAGTGCGCGTTGATTTATGACATTCAGGACAACCTGAAATGAGTGGCCGAGATCTCTCTCCATTAAAAATTCCGCTTCGGGATACGGATCGTAGGTGCTGAGCGAAATGCCCCAGTATCGGATTTTCCCTTCATCCTTCAACTGATGCATCGCTTCGATACACGCTCCGTCTTCGAGATGCTGCATCTTTGCAGAGTGAAGCTGATAGAGATCAATGCAGTCCCGCCGCAGCCGCTTCAGGCTGCTTTCGCACGCATCGAGGATATGCTGTTTTGAATAATCGAGCGCTATCGAATCGTCTTCATTCAAACGGTGTCCCACCTTGGTCGCGATGATCGCATCCGGGTATTTTGAGATGGATTTCCCGATCAATTCTTCCGAGTGACCGAGTCCGTAAAAATCCGC
>SLQE01000451.1 GCA_007131635.1 Bacteroidota bacterium
GAGGATGTCAGTCAGCTCTTCCGGAAAGCAACCGAACTATTTGGCGGCGTATCGATAGTATGCAACATCGCCGGCGGTTATATGGACACCAAACCGTTTACCGATCTGACGCTCGATGAATGGAACACCATGATGGACAGAAATCTTAAATCGTGTTTCCTCACTTCGCGTGAAGCTATCCGAATCATGAAAGACAAGGACTACGGACGAATTATAAATATCGCGGCGAAACCCGGCCTTTACCCGGAGGGTGAACGGGGGGCATACGGGGTGGCAAAAGCGGGTGTTGCCTTCCTGACAAGGATGATCGGAAAGGAATATAATAAAAGCGGAATTACAATAAACGCACTTGCACCCGGTATTATTAAAACACCCGCAAATGAATCCTGGGGAGACCCCGGGGAAATGAAGCACTGGGTTACACCGCAACAGCTCGCAGAGATGATGGTATTTCTATGTCAGGAGTCATCCAGCAGCATAACCGGGACTGTTATTGAGGCCTTCGGCGGTGTATAATTTTATTTGACTTTCTACGTAAAAATCCTTATTCTTGAATTTAAATTGTGCTATCACCAAATTGTGAATTAATCTACTAATAATAAATCAAATCAAAAACCATAATTAATTCGAACCTATGGAGGAATTACTATAATGGATCAATTTGGCATATTCACCTTCCTTCTTCAAGCCGATACGGGGGGCACTTTAAATTGGTTGCAAGAAAAATATGTCGAGGGTGGCAATTTTATGCACGTTATTCTCGGCTGTTTAGTTTTAGGACTGGCTTTTTCTCTGGAGCGAATCTGGACCCTCAGCAGATCTACCGTTAACACAAGGAAATTCCTTGTTTCCGTAAAAAAAGCCCTCGATGAAGGCGGTGTCGAGGCTGCACTTGATGTTTGCAGCAGAAATCGAGGCTCGGTTGCAAGTGTATTCCAGGCAGGTCTCCTGCGTGCCGACGAAGGTATTGAAGCGGCCGAAAAAGCTATAATCAGTTATGGCGGTATAGAGATGGCATTTCTGGAGAAGAACCTCATCTGGATATCAACATTTATAGCTATCGCACCGATGATCGGATTTACCGGTACGGTACAAGGTATGATTTCCGCATTTGACGCAATCCGTGAAGCACGTAATATATCTCCTGAAATTGTTGCAGGCGGTATTTCCGTTGCTTTGTTAACAACGCTGTTCGGTCTCGTCGTGGCCGTTATACTTCAGGTCTTTTATAACTATTTCGTTTCAAGAATAGATAAACTTGTTATAGAAATGGAAGAGAGCTCGATAGAGCTGATTGATTCACTGTTGCTCATGAAACAAGGCAAAAAATTAGCAACAGCTCATCAAGCGGCAGAAAAGACTGAGGGTAAGAACAAGGGCCCGGAGAAAAAATAGTAACGAAAGGAAGCCTTCATGCTAAAACGTAAGAAAAAAGAAGGTGCAACGATTCCGCTTGCCGGAATGGCTGACATCGCTTTCTTGCTGCTCATATTCTTCCTGCTTGTTACAACGATTGATGTCGATACCGGTATTGGACTTGTATTACCACCGCCGGTAGACGAAGCCGAGGAAATTGAGGTCAAAGAAGAGAACATAGCAAACATTCTTGTAAACGCAACGGGTGAGGTGTTACTTGACGGTCAAATTATCAGCGTTCCGCAAATATCCGGAACAATCGCCGATAAGATCCGCGGTAATCCTGAGTTAATCGTTTCGGTGAAAACCGACAGACGGACACCGTACAATGTCTATATAGAAACAATCGACCAGCTCAAGATGGCATATAACGAACTCCGGGAAGAATACGCACGTCAAAACTTTGGTATTCGATTTCAGGATGTGACACGAGAACAGCTTGATCAAATACGACAGGCGATCCCTCAGCGGATTTCACTTGCCGAGCCGGAATAATTGCACTGATTTAATTATTTGAAAAGGGATGTGGTGATATGAAGTTTAGAAAAAAACAAGCCACAACGAAGCAGGAAATTCCAACTGCGTCGCTACCCGATATTATTTTTATGTTGTTGATCTTTTTTATGTTGACAACAGTTCTCCGGGAGTTCGATGTTCAGGTAGAATATACTCTTCCCGAAGCATATATGATCGAACGGATTGATAACAAACGTCTGATTTCATATATCTGGGTCGGTCGTGACGGAAGAATCCAGATAGATGATAATATCGTCCGTGTTGATGACATAAGCGCGATCATGTATCAGAAAAGAGTCGAGATACCTAATCTCATTGTCTCCATGAGAATCGACCAATACTCGGAAATGGGCGTCGTGACGGATATTCAACAACAGCTTCGTGAAGCCGATGCATTGCGAATTAACTATTCATCATTGCATCGATTGTAGACTATAAGTATACAAAACCCATACAAGCGATTTTATACATGGATCATGTACAACTACGAGTCTAACCGCAAAAGGCAGGGATCGTTCCGTAACCCTGCCTTTTTTATTTTAAAGACAATACTATGAGCGAACAGAAATCTCAATTACTTGAACGCATTAATTACGATTTCAAAATAGCGATGAAATCGGGAGACAAAATCAAACTTGAAACACTCCGATCATTGCGTGCGGCATTGAAGGAAAAAGAAATCGCATTGCGAAGTCAGAAAAAAGAACTATCCGAAGATGATATTCTTCCGGTCATTACCACCGCCGCGAAAAAGAGACGTGAGGCAATCGATGAATACCGGAAAGCTCATCGGAACGACCGCGCCGATGAAGAAGAAAAAGAACTTGCAATTATTAAGGAATATCTTCCAGAACAACTTTCACCCGCGGAGATCGAACAGAAGGTGCAAAGTGCTATGCAGGCGGCGGGAGCCGAATCCATAAAAGATATGGGAAAAGTCATGTCACTCCTTATGCCCGAACTAAAAGGTCGCGCAGACGGTAAAGTGGTACAAAGTATCGTAAAAAAGCTTCTAGGCGGATAATATATGACCGGTGTGGATATTGCCATAGCTATAGGGATCGGTGGATTTATTCTATCCGGACTATATGAAGGCTTCATTCGGAAGATATTCGGCCTGATTGTACTTATCATTGCTTTCTATATAGCAATCCATTCGCATCAGATTATCTCGGGTTGGCTGCAGGTTCATTTCGAATGGTCGCTAACAGTATCCACTATTTTATCGTTTCTTGCAGTTTTTCTTCTGGTATTAATTTCCGGAAATATTTTATACAGGGTTTTCGGGAGAAGAAATGAACTGTTCAGATCATGGGATCGTCTTGCAGGCGCCGGGTTCGGACTTATAGAAGGTACAATTATCGTCAGTCTGGTGTTACATCTGCTATCGCTGGTGGATGTGCCATCCGAGGAAATGATAGAGCGATCCGTCATGTATCCGCTGGTATACGGTTTTGCCCCTTTTGTATTTGAAGTTTTATATATATTTATACCCCAAGTCCGTGAATTCTTCGACTTATTTTTGCGTAATATAGATATCCAGGAAACATTCACTTAGCTGTTAATACCGTGTTTAGCCAGGCAATCGAAAAATTAAGATTTTCACTGATAACTGAACGTGTTCAAAAATACGCCAGCTCTTCACTGGGACGTGAGAAAGTGTCACAATGTACTCCCGGTACATCGTATGCTGAGATAGCACATAATCATTCTCTGCTTAATGAAATGAAACAGATCCTCGAGTCGGAAGACCCGATTCCATTAACCGAGATGCACGATATAAGAACCGATGTACAACGTGCTACTATTGAGGGTAGTATATTAAATCCAAAACAATTGCTTCACATCGGATTAAACCTCCGTACATCACGCAATATCCGGGAATATATAAAAAACCGATCGGATAAGTACCCAAAACTGGCGGATCTTGCGGAGAAACTAATTACGGATAAAGTTCTCGAACACCATATTGAAAGTATCATAAACGAAGACGGCGAAATCAGGGATAATGCCAGTCAGGAATTACAAAAAATCCGCAATGCCGTCCGATCGGTATCGGAAACACTGAGGAAACGGCTCGATAGAATCTTAAAATCTCTTGCATCGCAGGGGATGGCACAGGAAGAACTGATAACCACGCGCGAGGGAAGAATGGTACTGCCGGTAAAAGTCGAATATAAAAACCAGATGCCGGGATTCATACACAGTGCAAGCGCAAGCGGAGCAACGGTTTTTATCGAACCGGCTGAGACACTCGAGATTAATAATGAGTTAAGGGAATATCAAATCCGGGAACAGCGTGAAATTCAACGGATCCTTCGTTCGATCACCGAAAAAATTGCCGAAAAGAAAGAGCCCATCCTTATGACGGTCGCATCTCTTGCAGAGATAGACTTTATTCACGCAAAAGGATTGTACTCTCTGGAAATTATCGGCGTGACACCCGGAGAAGCTAACGGAAATTTTATAAAATTGGCAGATGCCCGACACCCGGTACTTCTTCATCACCACAAACGGGATGAGGTAGTGCCGCTAACTTTGTCGATCGGGGATACATATAATACCTTAATTATCACCGGACCCAATGCAGGCGGAAAAAGTGTTGCAATGCAAACAGTAGGACTTATGTCACTGATGTACCAATCGGGTTTACACATACCCGCCTCTGATGAGACTGAGCTGCCGGTATTTGATAAAATATTCGTTTCTATGGGCGATGAGCAATCCATCGAGCAGGATCTGAGTACATTTTCATCGCATCTTGCTGTCCTAAAAAATATAATTGCGGAAGCAGATGACAAATCATTGGTCCTGATAGACGAAATCGGTGCCGGCACCGATCCGGTCGAAGGAAGTGCACTAGCTTCATCTGTGCTTCGGCACCTCACGAACAATAATGTCCTCAATATTGCCACAACACATCATGGAGATCTGAAAACCTTTGCTTACACGACACCGGGAATTGAAAATGGTGCTATGGAGTTTGATCAGGAGCATCTGACCCCTACATACCGTTTCACTTCCGGGATTCCTGGCAGTAGTTACGCTCTGGAAATCGCAGAGAGACTGGAGTTTCCCGGAGAACTCATTGATCAGGCACGGATATTCCTCGGATCAACTAAAACAAAAATTGAACGGTTACTTATAGATCTTGAACAGCAGAGTCAGCGGTATAAGAGACAATTAAGTGAAATATCGGCTGAAAAAATACATCTCGAACGATTAACGGAAGAGTATGAAGGTAAACTCAATGCACTTAAACGTGAAATGAAAACCCTGAAACGCGATGCTGCGGAAGATGCAAAAAAAATTGTCGAACGGGCTAATGCCATCATAGAACAGGCGGTTCGGGAAATCAGGGAATCGAAAGCCGATACGGAGATTACCAAACAATGGAGACAGGAAATTAAGTCGTTTAAACAGGAGATTGAACGACAACGAAATGAAACAAAAATGGAAGAAGAGGTAATCGCCGATACAACACCGGTATCCAAAGGTGATCGGGTCAGTCTTCTTGACGGTAAAGAGGAGGGTGAAGTGCTGACACCGATTGATGAAGACGGGTACACGACGGTACTGTTCGGCTCTGTCAAAATGCGCTTACATAGGAGTCAGTTACGAAAACACTCAGGACAACAAAGAAACCGACCCCCGTATATCGGATCAGGCACACCTCGAGACGAAGTCTCATTTTCTCGCTCCGTGGACGTGCGGGGATCCCGGGGGGATGAAGCCATTAGTGCAGTGGATACTCTTCTTGACCGGGCAATTCTTGCGAACGTCCACGAAGTTGAAATCATTCATGGAAAAGGGACGGGTGCACTCCGGAAACGTATCAGTGAATATCTGAAGAAACACCCCAACGTGAATCTGTCCAGACTCGGTAATTGGAATGAAGGCGGATCCGGAGTAACAATAGTTGAATTGAAACAGGAGAAACCTTGAATAAAAATATTACATCCGTTCTGATAGCTAACCGCGGGGAGATCGCAGTCCGTATAATCCGGGCTTGCCGTGAGTTGGGGATCAGACCCGTTGCCGTGTATTCAGATGCCGACCGGTCTTCACCTCATGTATTGCTATCCGACGAAGCTTACCACATAGGACCTTCACCGTCTTCAAAGAGCTATTTAGACCAACAAAAAATCGTTGACCTGGCATTGAAAGTAGGTGTGGATGCAATACATCCGGGGTATGGTTTTTTATCTGAGAATGCAGCGTTTGCACGCCGTGTCGCCGAAAGCGGATTGATTTTTATCGGTCCGCCGGCTACGTCAATTGAAACGATGGGTAATAAAACCACTGCCCGGAAAATTATGGAAAAGGCGGGTGTTCCTATAGTCCCGGGGACGGTAGAACCCTTGAAAAGTGTCTCCGATGCTGAACAGAAAGCCCGAACCATAGGTTATCCTGTATTATTAAAAGCTGCGGGCGGCGGAGGAGGTAAGGGAATGCGTGTCGTTGAGGAGGAAAAAGATTTACCCGGAGCATTTAAAGGTGCGCAAAATGAAGCACGATCTGCTTTTGACGATGACAGAGTCTATATAGAAAAATTTATCCGTTCCCCGAAACATATAGAGATACAGGTCCTGGCCGATGAACACGGAAATTATATTCATCTCGGAGAACGGGAATGCTCTATTCAACGAAGGCATCAAAAAATTATCGAAGAAGCACCGTCACTCGCAATCGACGGCCGGATTCGTCATGAAATGGGAGAAGCCGCGATCAAGGCCGCAAAGGCATGTGGGTATGTCAATGCGGGAACAATCGAATTCCTGCTCGACGAAAAAAAGAATTTTTATTTTCTCGAGATGAATACGAGAGTACAGGTAGAACATCCGGTGACAGAACTTATCACCGGTATCGATATCGTTAAAGAACAGATACGGATTGCATCCGGTCGACCGCTCTCTTTTAAACAGGAAGATGTCCGGGTGAACGGCCACGCCATTGAATGCCGGATTTACGCTGAAGACCCCCTGAATAACTTTCTCCCTTCAATCGGAAAAGTCACGCGTTTACAGGCTCCGTCAGGACCCGGTATACGCGAGGATAGAGGAATCCAGCAGGGGAATGAAATTTCAGTGTTCTACGATCCGATGGTATCCAAATTACTTGCCTGGGGGAGGACGCGCGATGAAGCATTGCACAGGATGGATCGTGCACTCAATGAATATCTCGTGCAGGGGATCATTACCAATATTCCCGCCTGTATACACATTATCCGGCATCCGTTATTTGTAGACGGTACCTATACAACCGGTTTTATGGCACATAATTTTAATCCGGAAGAACTGAGAAAACCTGTCGAGGATGAACTTATAGCGGTGGCTATTTCGGTCGCAACCCTGCAGCACCGCCAAAAGAATCAACCAATCCTGTCTCCGACACAGCCTACTTCACAATCACGCTGGAAATATCAAGAACGAAAGAATGATATTGTATGACCGGTAAAACCACATATACGGTACAGATCGATGACCACGAAATTGATATTCACATTGACAGTAACCAGGAAATTAGCGTACAAGGGAATCCTGTTTCTTCCATTGACTGGGTAGAGATTGATCCTAATCGTTTTTCACTGATTTTAAATGGTAAATCCTACGTTATTACGCTCGAACGGTCAGGAAATAGCTCAATTGTTGCAAATATCAACGGAAAAGAGTATCATTGTAAGGTTGAAGACGAACGTGCAAGGCGTTTGCGCGAGTTCATATCGGAAGCCACGGGATCCGACGGACCAGTTGAAATAAAAGCACCGATGCCGGGTCTGGTAATAGATATTGCAATACGTGAGGGGGATCAGGTCACACAAAACCAGCCGATCTTGGTGCTCGAAGCCATGAAAATGGAAAACGAGATACGGTCGGTTGCAAACGGTCAAATCAGCAAAATATATGTCCAACCGGGACAAGCGGTAGACAAAGGTGAACTCTTAGTAAGAATTAATATTTAATTCTTGTTTTTTAGACTTTTTTATCGTAAAATCAACAAACAAATCATTATCATGTCATGTGGGTTACGGATAACTAACTAAAAAATAAATACAAACAGGGAGGATCTCTGTGAATACAATTATTAAAAATGGTTTGCTAGTATTAATTATCCTGCTTGGTGTTATTCCCGTATATTCGGGAGGTTTTCAGGTTAATGAACACGGTGCGCGTGCTACCGGCATGGCCGGTGCCGTCTATGCGACTCTCAATGATGCTTCGGCTGTTCATTTCAACCCCGGCGCCTTAAGCTTTATGGATGGAACTCATATTATGTTTGGAACAACTTTAATTTTCCCAAAGGGAAAATTCCGCGGACCGTTCCCGTCGGTTGATCAAACCGATATGGAAAGCCCAATGTCCTATCCGTCTGTATTTTATGCCTCACACACTCTCAGTAACGGTTTGGCATTTGGATTCGGAATGTTTAATCCGTACGGTTCCGGAACGAAATGGCCCGATAACTGGGTCGGAAGAAATCTCGCAATGGAAAGTTCGTTGCGAACATTCTTTTTTAATCCCACCGTCTCATATAGAGTAACTGATTACATGGGTATCGCCGTCGGCTTTAATTATGTCTACAGCGATATTGATCTGCAACAGGGCGTATCATTTGAACCAACTTTTGCGGGGAACGGTGATGTCCGATTAACCGGAAGCGGATCGGGCATTGGTTGGAACATCGGATTATACACGAATATAACTCCTGAATTCTCGGCCGGTCTGGCATTCAGAAGCGGAGTCGGTCTGGATTTGGAGGGTGATGCAGAATACACGGACATTCCCCGGCAGATCGGCGAAGCAGGACTATTACCCGGAGATAAAATTGAAGCGTCAGTCACGCTTCCGGCAAATTTATTTGCAGGGATTGCTTATACCGGAATCGATAAACTAACGATAGGACTGGGTTTTCAATATGTGTTCTGGAGTTCGGTTGAAGAGATTGCACTGACATTTACCGACACCGGGAATGAAGATGCATTGGTTTTCAATTATGTTAACAGCTACATAGCTCGCATCGGTTTTGAATATCAAGTCAATTCGGACCTGGCAGTGAGAGCCGGTTACCTGTTTGACAAAAATCCGACTCCGGACGAGTATATGCGCCCCGGTATTCCCGACGCAGATCGTCACGGTTTTACACTGGGTGTCGGATATCAGATAAACGATAAAATCGGTGTAGATTTCGGATATCTATTTATCAGGTTCAACGAACGCCGTATAGAAAATTCTAATGTTGAATATAAAACCGGCGCACGAATGAATGGGGTTTATAACGTGTCCGGCCATTTACCTTCGATTAATTTCAAATTTAATCTATAATCTGTTTAAACAAAAAAATTAAGAGTGAAAAATATGAAAACACCAAAATTCTTAATGTACGTTTTCCTGTTCGTCGGTATATTTATTTTCGGTTGTGAGGATTTCAGTGAGATTGAAGCACCGACAATAGATCAAAAAACGAGCGAGTTATTGGCATCATACGTAGCGATAGGGAATAGTTTGACGGCAGGGCTTCAGAGTAACTCCCTATATGAAAGCAGCCAAAAATACAGTTATCCGGCTCTGATCGCTCGACAGGGTGGCGTTGAAGATTTTCAACAGCCGTTGATACAGGATCCAGGTATACCGGGAAGAATGCGCATTGAAAAAATAGACCCGTTTGCAACAAAAGCAGATCCACCGAATCCAACACCGTTGAATGCGACTCTTCCGAGACCATACAATAATCTTGGTATCCCCGGTGCAATTCTGTTTGATGCGATAGACAACGAAGATTTTGCTACAAAATCCGCTCAAAGGAATAATCCGTTTTTTCATCTCATCTTACGGGATAGTCAGCTCGGCGGTTCGGTTTTTGAACAAGCTATTGCTCAAAACCCAACTCTTATGACTGTTTGGTTTGGTAATAATGACATTCTCTCGTATGCCACCTCAGGTGGTACTACCGTACTACCGACAACGGCTAATCCCGATCTTTTTACTGCTATATATAGCCAGTTAGCAGGTGCATTAGCCCAAACTGCAGGCGTATCGGGCCTAAAGGTCGCTATCGCAAACATACCGGACGTCTCGGTCATACCGTTCGTTAATACTGTTCCTCCGTTTATAATAAATCCTGAAACCGGGGAACCTGTTATGCCGTTCATCGGTGTGACCCCGCAAGACAAGGTATTGCTTACTGCACTTGAATTTATTAATCAGGGATTCGGTATTCCTGAAGCTCTCGGCGGTAATGGACAACCCTTACCCGGCCACGTCGTGCTGACCGTTGAAGAGCAGCAATTTGTAGCCGACCGGGTAAGCAGGTTTAATCAAACAATTGCCGCAATTGCATCACAGTTTGATTTTGCTCTGGTTGATATTCAAACCCGATTCAATCAAATTCACGCAAACGGATATCAGCTCGGGACCGCAACGTTAACGACACAATTTGTGACAGGCGGCATCTTTAGCTTGGATGGAGTACATCCAACCTCCGTCGGAAGCGGTCTTATCGCAAATGAATTTATACAAGCTATAAATCAAAAATTCGGTGTTCAAATTCCTGAAGTTCAGA
>SLQE01000289.1 GCA_007131635.1 Bacteroidota bacterium
ATCAATGCTTCATTTTTATAGCCGTAAGAGATCATTCCCTGTGTATCAAAGCGCTCAGGGGTCGGATAGATCAACTCGCTGATTCTAAAACCGTCGGGTATTTCCCATGATACTTCAACCGGTATTCCCGCATCGCCCGGATTTTTCCAATATATATACCAATCCTGCTCCAAATCGAAATAGATCCCGACATAGAATGGCTCTGATATATTATTTGTTTCTGTCAGAAGTGTGATCTTTGCGATGTTCTCATTTTGGGGGAACACCATCAGCGGAAGTAAGAATAATATATATATGCTGTGTATGAAGCGGATCATCATTTTGTTAATTGTTGATGGTTATTGGTTAATAGTTACGGGCTTGGAATATTCAACCATTAACTGATAACCAATAACCAATAACTATTATACTCTACATTGTGGAGCCGAAGGGAGTCGAACCCTCGACCTCTAGAGTGCGATTCTAGCGCTCTCCCAGCTGAGCTACGGCCCCGTATTAATTGTTCAATATACTAATAATACCCGAGGTTTTCAAGCGGATTTGTGACTGTTGCGGTAGTCAACGATAAACTGCCGGCATGCCTTACAGGGAAGGGCCTTCTTCAGATCGATTTCTTCGACATATGTAGATGATTTCATGACGCATTCATAATCCCGACAGTGATACAAACCGAATGTATGTCCCAGTTCGTGTACTATTTCTTTCTCAAGGCGTTCATGCATCATTTGGTCATTTGTTTGCAGGCCATAGTATTGGTTTTTCAGACGGTGGGTTGAGACGACAGCGGCACTGCCATCGAGTTGTGCTTCCCCGAAGACGAACGTAAGCACCGGAATAAACAGATCCTCATCCACGATCACAATCGATTTATTGTCCTTCGTGTCAAAGGTGTGCAGAATCTTTGCAAGAAGCGCAGTCGAGTTGTATTGTTCTCTTCCGCTGTCGTATATATCCTGCAGGTTGAGAGAAACATTTGAAATGGATACCGGTATCCCGAATACGTTTCGTACTGTGACTGCTATTCTATCAAGAGTGCGTGATTGTAAATCCGATGAGTTGTAAATCCGTATTACTTTACTCACGTGGGTTTTTTTAATCCGTATTTTTGAATCTTATTATACAGTGTTGCCCTGTCAATCTTCAAGGTTTCGGCTGAACGGGAGATATTCCAATTTTGCTCCGCCAGAACTTTTTCAATATGACACCGTTCCATCGCTTCAAGCGAACCCGCCGGTGCTGCATTATTCGAGGACTCTTTCAGTGAAAACGGCATATCGGTCGCTTTGATAGTAGGCGGGGTTCCAATGACAATCGCACGCTCGATCGCGTTTTCTAACTCACGAACATTTCCGGGCCAGTGGTATGACTTGATTTTTTCAATAGCATCGTTTGAAAGACCTTCAAACGGTTTAGCCATCGATTCACTGTATTTTCTCAGAAAGTGATCGGCCAGGAGCTGAATATCACCGGTACGTTCGCGCAGCGGCGGTACCTCAATGCTAAACACATTTAACCGGTAATAGAGGTCTTCTCTGAACATACCTTCTTTTACCCCCTCCTCGAGATCACGGTTCGTAGCGCTGATAATCCGGAAATCGACTTTAATGATTTCGTTTCCGCCGACGCGGGAGAATTGCTTGGTCTCGATGACCCGAAGCAGATCCATTTGTGTTTTCTTATCGATATTTCCTATTTCGTCTAAAAACAACGTGCCGCCGTCGGCAAGTTCCAGTTTTCCCTTTCTCCTGTAATGTGCTCCGGTAAACGCACCCCGCTCATGACCGAATAATTCACTTTCGAGTACTCCTTCGGGCATACCGCCGCAATTGAGAGTCACCAGAGGAAAATATCGTCTCTCACTGTTATTATGGATAGCCCGTGCAATCAATTCTTTCCCTGTTCCGCTTTCCCCCCTGATCATAACCGTTGTATCGGTCTGAGCAACGCTCTCGATAAGTTTAAAAATACGCTGCATCTGAGGCGATTTACCGATAATATCAGTCGACTTTTCAAGTTCCGTAACCTGCTCTTTCAATCGGACATTTTCATTGAGCAGTTCACGCTGCTTCACCGCATTGCTGATCAGATGTGAGAGATAATCGGGATCGACCGGTTTCGTAACATAGTCGAAGGCACCGTTTTTGAGTGCTTTCACCGCCGAATCAACCGTTGCATGCGCCGTGATAAAAATTACCGTGGCAGTCGAATCCAAATCACGTATTCGCTGATGAAGTTCCATACCATCCATACCCGGCATTTTGATGTCGAGCAGCAGTATATCCCATTTCTTCGCCTGCATTTTTTTAAGTGCTTCCGCGGCATTCTCAGCCGATTCGACCTGATATCCATCCTCCCTAAACCATTTTGCCAGGGATTCGCGGACAACTTTTTCATCATCCACAACAAGGATGGATACATTATTTGTTTTCATAATTTTACCTCAATCTTGGATCTCGTTTACTTCATGTTTTCGTTTTTCCCTGTGCGCGGTAGTGGGAAACACAATAACGAATGTTGTTCCTACCCCAAGTTCGGATTCAACGGATATATGGCCACCATGCCGTTCGATGATACCGTACACAATCGATAATCCGAGTCCGACACCTTTCCCCTCTTTTTTCTTAGTAAAGAA
>SLQE01000272.1 GCA_007131635.1 Bacteroidota bacterium
GAAAAACAATGCAACAGAAAAAGAGTACGAACACCTCGCACAACAGATTGAAGCGAAGACCGGCATCCCGATCACCTTCGAAGGCATTTACGACTGGATAGTCTTCCCCGCCTCGAAGATGGATACGGCACTTTCGACCGTGACGCGGTATGTCGGACGCTTCCGCGACGGTGAGGTAAAGATACGCGGTATCGAGGTGCGCCGCCGCGATACGCCGCGGTATGTAAAGAAAATGCAAACCGATATGCTGCAGTTAATGGCAGAGGTTCGCTCCATAGAACAGATCAAAAACCGGATGCCCGACCTTCTTGCAATCGTGAAACACTACATACAGCAACTGCGCGAGGGACAAGCCAACCCGTACGAACTTGTCATCCGCCGGCACATCACACAGGAACCGGATCAGTACAGCAACCGGAGCGTCAATGCCCTCGTTGCACAGGCAATTGTTGCTGCGGGCGTGTCGCTGCAGCCGGGCGAGTCGATCGAGTTCATCATCACCGATCAATCGGGGAAGCATGATCCGGATAAGGCGAAGCCGTTGTTCATGTATAAACCGGAAGACGGATACGATGTGGAACAGTATACGAAATTGGTACTTGATTGCGCGGCGACATTGCTGCATCCGCTGGGATGGTCGAAGGAGAGGTTGGAGGAGGAGATGGTGGGGGTGAGGAGGAAAAAAATGAGAAAAATTGATGTACGAAAAATAGAATTAGGTTGTGATTTTATCTAATTTATTATTATTATTTACTATGAAACCTATTAGATTGTCGGCACACGCTACCGAATCTATCAAGTATCGTGGTGTGACTGAGGATGAAGTCAAGGAAGCAATCAATTCTAGTGATTGGTCACCTGCGGAACTCGGTAGAAGTGAATGCCGAAAAGAATTTGTGTATGATCGAATATGGAATAAAATTCATTATAAAACGAAACAGGTTAGACCGATCTTCGTTGAAGAAGAAACAGAAATTGTTGTTATAACCGTTTACAGTTACTATTATTAATCTTAAAAGAGCATACACCATGAAAATATCCTACGACAGCGAAGTCGATGCCTTATATATCCGCTTTTTGGAAAATACCGTGACTACCGAACATGTTGCCGAAGGAATTGCGATTGACTACACAGAGGACGGAAAGATAGCCGGCATAGAGATCCTGGATGCACGAAAAAGGTTCGGTGATGTCGATGTGTTGAAACAAATCGTTTTAGAGGATATCGCATTTGTTAATAAGTAAAATTTTACTTTTCTCTACCCTCTCAACCAATTATCCGTTTCCTTAAAATACTTATTGCAGCGATATTCAAACCGGTACACACGACGATTAATTCAAGTATCAATTTTATAATATCCGGCGCCGGTATGCCTGCAAAAAGGCCGGCTGCGGGGATGAACATCAACGGTATAGCTTTCTTAAATTCCGGTTTCCATTCAATCAAAATACTCCGTCGCGCCTCCTGCGAGCCGATCGACCGTAACCGGACTTGCAGTGTTTGCGGTACCGGTTCTTCCCGAAGCGATTGCAATTGCCGGTGAATTATCAAAACGGACTCGACATATCTCTTACACTGTGAGCATCCAGGAAGATGTGGATGTTCTATAACGTCTCCTTCGTCATATTTATTTTCATCGAGCAATACATTAAAGTATGTTTTAAACTCTCTGCAATTCATGATGTTTCCTTTTTTGTATGCGTTTGCACAAGCAATAACAGTCTGTTTCTTCCTCGATGCAACAAGGTACCGACAGTGCCGGTCGGAACATTCAGCACATCAGAGAATGTACATTGCGAATACAATCGCCATTTGATTAATATTAGACCTGCTCCTGGCGTGATTTCTTTATTGCAGTTCTATTAACACTCGTTTTATTCGAGATTACAAGAAATTCATTACACATCGATCTTTAGAAGAGGAGTAACAAGCATGGGATTTGTAATGATCTTTATCACTGCAGTAGTAGCCTCTATCATACTCGAGAGGCAGGAACGCCTGCATAACGCGGTGATGATGCGCTATAGAACGGCATCCCGAGTACCTTCGGAGGAAAAAATCAGGGGAAATAACGGTAGATATTTTTCCGATGTAAAAAGCGAACTACTTCGATCTCATCACTTATCACCTTCTTCGTGCAGGGTTTCCGAAAGGGCTTCCTTAAATATTCTTTTTATGGTTTCTTTATTCCCTATATTATCCATTTTGTTCCTTTTCCAATTTGGATATCGCACACAATAAGCCCTGTAAGGGCGCCAATCAATAGCACGGGGCGGAGCCCCGTGAATAATAACACCACCCGAGACCGTAAGCCCTGAAGGGGCGGAATCCTTTTTACCTCTGATTGCAAAACATCGAATATTTGATTTCGCCCCTTCAATTACAAAATTATCTCTGTTGCGTAACATCAGTAAATGAGTAAATATCAATTATCAAAATGGATGAATTTTATTAATCCCAGAAAGCAAGCCCCGCACCCAAACCACCTCTTCTTTCGTATATCTACCCCACCTCACTCACTACTATGCCACCACTCCCGGAATATGCTGCATTTATTGTTTTCATCAAACTCAGCCATTATAATTCCGTCGAGTTCGACATGCTTTCCCGTAGCCATTCGTATGAA
>SLQE01000262.1 GCA_007131635.1 Bacteroidota bacterium
CGGCCAGTTTCTTGGAGGGCGGGTCAGATAGCGCCATCGCGTTGCCGTGAAACTCACAATGCCGGGATTGTGCGGTTGGAGGTATGGAAATATATCTTGTTCAGCCCCGCGGTGCGCTGCGTTGTAACGTATCATCATTACATCGAGTGCACCCTGCCGTGCAAGCGTACCGGCAAACTTCCGGTCGTGCGTCGACATCCCGATGGCGCGTACCTTCCCTTCGTCCCGTAAGCGGTACAACTCATCCCGTGCTGCCTGCGGAAAATCTTTTTCCTTCGTCACGCCGAGAAAAAGAAATACATCGATGTACTCGGTACCGAACTGGCGCAGACGCTTTTCCAGTGTCCGACGGATATCCGGATACCCTACTATCAAATTATAAACACCGGTCGACAGAACATACTTTTCCCGGTTTTTCCTCAATACATCCCGCATCACGGCGGTCATCTGTGTATCGATCCCGTATCCGAAAAAATAATTTATTCCTTCATCAACAGCTTTATATATCATTTTTTTACCGGGGCGATAGGTTGCAGAGAAGCCAATCCGGTGAACATCTATCCCTGTCTTACCGAGCGTGGTACGGAGAAATGAATGTGTTTTAATAGTATTCATTTTTATTGTTACCTATCGGTGCAGATTTATATTACAGTAGAAGTGATACATACAAGATTATTTTGGATTGTTAAATACACGAAATCCGAATATCAACTCGGTAGAAATATGGTATGGCAGGGAGAAACAAATATTGGAATTTTTGAATAATGCGATTAAATATCAAATATCCCTTTTTTCTCTTTCCCATAATACTTTAAGATCCCTCATACCATGTATGAGGCCCAAAATATTAACACGAGATTCATCAAGCTTATAAAGTGGATTCATACGACCAAATTATTTTTTTAGCCATTTTGACATTTTCTTTTCAACTTCTTCTTGAGTGTAAACTCGTCCATCTTCAATATCTTTTAACCCTTGCTCGATTTTTTGGACAACATAAAGATGATATTGTACTTCCTCTAAAGTGCAATCATCCGGTAAACGATTGAGGAGTTCCTGTACTTCCTTCTTTGCCGTTTGCATCGATTCCTCCTTTCATTATTGGATGTAATTATATATGCAAAGTTAATTATTATGTTCAATTATAGCAAGATCACGTTGTATAAAACCTGCATTTAAAGATTATTACAACCGTATATAGTTACCGGATGATCCTGTCAAGATAAGAAAGTTTACTATTCTTTGCGGAAAAATCCCGTTTATGTTTTCATCACCTTCATAATATGCTCCCTTAACGCATCGCTATTCAATGCACCCGTTATATGTCCGTTCTCAATGACTGCAATATCCCGGTTCCCGAAACAGCTTTTCTGAACATCGTATCGTATATATTGGTCATACCGTGCAAGCAACGGATACACATTATCGTCCCTGACCTGTTTAAATTCTTCCGCAAAATTGAGGGTTTTATTTACAGAATCCGGCTGTTCCCTTACCCGCCTGTCGGCTAACCTGCCATATACCGATCGGATAAAAACGTCGCCCACATCCGCACCCGCCATGATCGGTATATATACATCGGCGGTATTGAAGTATGCTCTGTGGAGATTGGTTACCCATCCGCCGAGACTTATGCCGGCCAACGCGACGGTTCCGTTCACCCTCTGTTTAAAATAGCGTATGAGATATTCTGCAACGCTGACCGACGCGGAGAGCATTGCCGCAAAATTCGATAATTTGGTTACACTCCGTTGATAATGCAGTGTCGATCCGTTGTGAAACGGCGCGCGGAGGGCAATCAGATTTACATCGGGTGCATGTTTTGTGTGCAGAAAGATCCGGTTGAACGCATTCTTTGCGAAACGGCCCGATTGAAACGGACGCTCATTGCTGCCATGATGAAATATGATAAGAGGATGCTCGTCACCTATCCACCGTACGATCTTAAACGCGGGATCGAGTTCGCCTGCGAGCGTACGTGCCTTTACTTCGTAGATGCCGGTACCGTTTATTTCCGGCACGTCGAGTTCAATAGTATCTATATGCTCCTTAAGCGATGGGCTTTCAATACTCTCCGAAAAGAATTTATTTTTTCCGATGAATAACTTCGCCATGGTAATGGTGAAATTATCCCAAAAAACATGTTTATTCATGAATATTTTTCCACGTATTGCTAGAATAGTCAATTATCAAATCGATAATTTAGTCGATATACTGACTGAATTAATATAAATTCAGTCAGTATAATAACAAATTCTGCGGAATTTTTGAACATAATAGATTGTTGAAGTATATGGCAATCGGCATCTGTGCCGCACCGGGACCGCCATGCAGCCAGAGTAAAACTGGTAAATCTTTGTTCCTGCCATTCGCCATAATCCACTGTTTCACACCGCCAATAGATACAGGTTCTAACACGTCTATGTCACCCGGTAAATGTCTATGAGAAGAACTTGCACAAAGGAAAAAAACCGATGCGAGTAATAGTATGTTTATTTCATGCTAAGTCCATCAAAATGCTTCACCGAACGTATTGATATTAGCGGAATTCTCAACGGTTTATTTAATCCGCAGAATCAGTAATGTCCTGTCATCAATCTGCGGAGCACCGTCAGCGAATTCTTC
>SLQE01000103.1 GCA_007131635.1 Bacteroidota bacterium
TGCAAATCAGCATAATATCAAGCTTTGCCGGGGTGGTATCAGGGACATTGAATTCATTGTGCAGGTGCTACAGCTTCTCAACGGGGGAAAGGACCCGGATATCCGGGCGGGTTCGACACTCGTTGCGATGGATGCACTTCATTTGAAGAAGTATCTCACCTCGGATGAAAAGGAAAAATTACGGAACGCGTATATATTCTTTCGAAAACTCGAACACCACATTCAGCTCGATGAGAATATTCAACGGCATTCGATTCCCGCTGAGGGAGATGCCAGGGAACTGTTCGCGCGAACGGCAGGGTTTGCTACATTGAATGATTTTGAAGAGACGTTACGCATGCATCTTGCAGATGTGACAAATATGTATATGGATGTTTTTGGCAAGGAAGATGAGAGCTCGATTATAGATTCTTTAGTCGTCGACGATATGGATGGCGAAGGGATACAATTTCAAAGATACGGATTCACCGATGAGAAACGGGCTTTAGAATTATTACGGCAGTTGGTACGGGGCGTGACTTCTATGGGTGTTGCGCATCACGATATCCAAACGAAAGAACTGCTCCGGTCTATCCTCCCGGGATTACTGCAGAATGCTTCCTCATCACTCGATCCCGATCGTGCGATGCTTAATTTTTTATCGATCATGCAGAAGAACCCGCATCCTCACGCAGTGTATGTTGCGCTACAAACGGAAAGTGTGAGGCGAGCGTTGCTCAGAGTGTGCGGATATAGTAATAAGCTCTCATTACAACTAGGAAAGTTTCCGGAAGACCTGGAGCGATTCATATATTATGCACGCAGCATCTTCGGCGACCGGGATGCAATGAAATCGGATATGTTACAGCACTCCGACCGATTCGCCTATCTTTCCATGCACGCACGATTCATGAATGAGATATGTGATATCAGGGAAGTACATCAGGTGCTCTCGTCTATGGCGGTAAAGAGAGTGCGCGAAGTTCTTAATGAGATATATTGTGAATGTGGTCTTGACCGGCCTGCCGTTGCCGTTGTTTCACTCGGTAAGCTCAGCGGCGAAGAGCTCGGTCCGGGCGGCGATCTGGACCTGATAGTATTCTTCGATTCGGAAAGAGGTGTCGACGCAGCGGATGCAAATAAAGTCGCAAGAGAGTTGATACGTCGCTGCGGGACGGTCGGTGAACTGCATATCCCGTTCGAGGTCGATATGCGTTTGCGACCCGAAGGGCAGAGCGGACCCCTGGCGGTCGAGATATCCGCCTTTGAACAATATCTGAAAAACAGAGTTTCTCTATGGGAGCGACAATCGCTGGTACGCGCAAAAATAGTACACGGACCGGACGTGTTTGTTGAACGAATCAAGCAGATATTGGAGAGATTTGTATACCATGCGCCCTTGCCGGATGGATGGGTCGATGAAATAAGGACCATGCGGTTCCGAACCGAGGGCCGATCGAAAATTAATAAATACCATTACCTGGATGTGAAGACCGGAGCCGGCGGACTAATGGATATCGAGTTTATTGTACAAACGATACAGCTGAAACTCGGTAATGATCTGTCATTCATAAGGATCCCGTCAACACTTACCACGCTTATGAAGCTGAAAGAAATGGAGTTGTTCCCCGACAAAGAAATTGATTTCCTTTATACTGCTTATAACACCTACCGTCATCTCGAATATTTTAACAGGATGTATTCGGATGATCCCTCAAATCTGGTACCGACCGGTACCCGGGAACTAAAATATCTTGTTAAACAATTACGTATAGGAGAAGAACCCGGAGAGTTTTTTAGGAAAATGACCGGTAAAGTAAGGGAAATATTCTCCGAAATGATGGATTTAATCAAAAACAACCGGAAATAGTGATTTTTAAAATTTATTTTTATATATTATAGGTTCGGTAAAAGTCAAAAATTGCACTTTAAGGCTGCATGGTGTTGACTTTTTCACAAAATTTGCTATATTACATAGCTTGACTATAAAGTGAATATAGGACGTCCTGACACCCATATCACCATATCGTTTATCCCATAGCAAACTGTGGTATGCGGATTTATCCATGAACTACATACATGGTGTGCCTGAAAAGAGGGTGCAGGAAATAAATCACGCATTGCTGGCGTAGCTCAATGGTAGAGCAGCTGATTTGTAATCAGCAGGTTGGGGGTTCAATTCCCTTCGCCAGCTCTGTTCGGTTTATACTTAATTGTTATTAATTATTTGTTCGTAGATTCGTTACCAGATAACTAATAACAAATAACTATTAACTGATAACAGAACGGGCAGGTAGCGAAGTGGTTAAACGCAACAGACTGTAAATCTGTCGGCCTACGGCCTTCGGAGGTTCGAATCCTTCCCTGCCCACTTTTGGAATTACGAATTACGAGTTACGAATTACGAATGTCATCAAACAGATCACCTTAAATTCGTAATCCGTAATTCGTAATTCAGAAAGCGGGAGTAACTCAGTTGGTAGAGTCACAGCCTTCCAAGCTGTTGGTCGCGGGTTCGAGTCCCGTCTCCCGCTCGGCGAGTGAACCGAAAATAAGAAGGCGTCCCGCTCACGTAGCTCAGTTGGTAGAGCACGTCCTTGGTAAGGACGAGGTCACCGGTTCAATCCCGGTCGTGAGCTCACTTAAATTTTAAATATTTTAAGATGCTAAAGCTTTTAACCTCGGAGAAAACAAAGTGAGAGATAATATAACTTTAGAGTGTACAGAGTGTAAACGTCGTAATTACACAACTACGAAAAACAAACGGAATCAGCAGGGACGTGTCGAGTATAAGAAGTTTTGCCGTTTTTGTAACAAGCATACCCCTCATAAGGAAACCCGTTGATCTGATCATCGGTTTTTAGTTGCTATCCGGTACATACAGACAAACGGAAGCGGTACTAACTTACGGGTGTAGCTCAACTGGTAGAGCGACGGTCTCCAAAACCGTAGGCTGCGGGTTCAAGTCCTGCCACCCGTGCTACTGTTGAAAGAGAAAGGTGAGGTTTTCGTAGAAGACAGGGTCCGTTATCAAGTCCCGGTACACCGGGATACGGTTAAAAAACTGAAGCAGCGACAACAGAGAATATATAGTGTAATACTCATTCGCATCGCAGAAAATGGAAAATCCTGACTGTGGGCGTTTTTTTGTATTCCCGGGTGACATATGAAAAATAAAATAGTAAACTTTGTTAACGATGTTGTAAAAGAAATGAAGAAAGTCACGTGGCCTAAAAAAGAGGAGTTGCGTGAATCTACAGGCATCGTGATTATAGCCTGTATCATTCTTGCGTCATTTGTGTATGTCGTAGATCGCATTATCAGCACCATCGTCAGTGGGATCTTCTAATAAATTACAAAAATTATTCATAATTAGGGTTGCGTGGTCTTGGAAACAAAATGGTATGTCGTCCGAACATATTCGGGGCATGAACAGAAGGTAAAGACTTATCTTGAGAAAGAAGTCACAGAGGCCGGTTTGGATGACAGGATTGTGAAAGTTCTTGTTCCGTCCGAAAAAGTATTTACCGTAAAGGACGGCAAGAAGAAGAGCAAAACCAAGACGTATTTTCCGGGGTACATCCTTGTCGAAGCTGCCCTCGATAAAGAAACGACTCATTTCATACTTGAAACACCTTCGGTTATGGGATTTGTCGGACCAAAAAACACGCCCGTTCCTCTTCGCCCCGATGAGATCCGCCGCTTGATCGGCCGGATGGAAGACCGTCGCGATTCGGAACTCATTCAGGCGCCGTTTCACGTGGGAGAACCCGTAAAGGTTATCGACGGACCTTTTTCAAGCTTTACAGGGTTTGTGCAGGAGGTCAACGAAGAGAAAATGAAATTGAAACTTATGGTCAGTATCTTCGGGCGAAAGACACCCGTCGAACTGGATTTCGATCAGGTTGAAGCAGAAAAATAAAATTGTTACACATTGAAAGTATAGGATAAACAATGGCAAAAAAAATTACCGGTATGATTAAATTGCAGATTACCGCAGGCCAGGCGACACCGGCACCCCCGGTCGGTCCGGCTCTCGGCCAGAAGGGTGTTAATATAATGGAGTTCTGCAAGGCATTTAATGCACGGACACAAGACAAAGGCGGGTTGCTTATCCCGGTTGTCATTACAGTCTATCAGGATAAATCATTTACCTTTATCACCAAGACACCGCCTGCCTCTGCGCTGTTGTTGCGTGCCTCTAAACTTGAAAAGGGATCGGGAGAGCCGCACCGTACCAAAGTCGGAAAGGTAACGCGGGATCAGATTAAAGAAATTGCCGAACTGAAAATGGCTGACCTGAATGCAAATGATATAGATGCAGCAATGAATATGGTCGCAGGTACCGCACGCAGTATGGGTATATCGGTCGAAGGATAATACATTTGTTCCAAAAACTATAATTGGCTCTACACAATGAAACACGGAAAACGATATAACGAAGTAGCTAAAAAAGTCGAACCCCAAAAAGCATACACAATCGATGAGGCGGTCGGTCTTGTGAAAGAAACCGCAACTTCAAAATTTGTTGAATCCATTGATATTGCCGTTCGTCTGGGAGTGGATCCGAGGAAAGCCGACCAGATGGTCCGGGGTACCGTCTCGTTACCGCATGGTACCGGGAAAGAGGTGCGGGTACTCGTGCTTGCCAAACCACCCAAAGACGAAGAAGCAAAACAGGCGGGAGCGGATCACGTCGGACTGGAAGAATACGTCGAAAAAATTAAAGGTGGATGGACCGACGTCGACGTCATAATTGCAACTCCCGATCTGATGGCAGAGGTCGGTAAGCTCGGGAAAATCCTCGGTCCTCGCGGTTTGATGCCGAATCCGAAAAGCGGTACCGTTACACAGGATGTGGGTGCTGCCGTAAAGGAAGTCAAAGCCGGTAAGATTGAATTCCGGGTGGACAAGGCCGGTGTCGTACACGCAACGGTCGGGAAGGCGAATTTTGAAGCGAAACAGCTCGTTGAAAATATTAAGGCGTTTTTATCTACTATTCAACGGCTGAAACCACCGTCGTCAAAAGGTACCTATATCAGGAGTATTGCTCTTTCGTCGACTATGGGACCGGGTGTTACTATTGACAGAACATCCGTCAGCGTTGCAGCATAATTCAATAATAAGTTTACAAAAGTCTATTACGCACTCACCAATAAACAATAAATCAGTGCTTTGTTGCCTTTCGTTCCGATAGGATCGGAAAAGAAAGCGGCTTCTCCTCAAAGCAATACACATGTTGGTGAAAATAAACAAAGGTGATCGATGAAACGATCGGAAAAAGAAAAAATCGTTGCCGAGGTTGCCGATAAGGTCTCGCGGGCGCAGGGAATGTATTTTACGGATTTCACCGGGATTACCGTTGCAGAAGCTACCGATCTTCGGGTCGAGTTTCGAAAAGCGGGGGTTGAATACCGTGTTATAAAAAATACACTCATCAAACGCGCTATGCACAAAGTGGCTGAATTCGACAAAATCGATGAAAAACTGATCGGTCCGACGGCAATTGCTTTCGGTTATGACGATCCTGTCTCGCCCGCAAAGGTTATTAAGAAGTTCCGCGAGAAGGTGTCGAAACTTGAAGTGAAAGCCTGTGTTATCGGGACCGACGTCTACGATTCATCGAAGTTCGATGAGTTGGCTTCTCTTCCGTCACGGGAAGAGAGTATCGCCAGTATCATGGGCAGCCTGACAGCACCCGTCAGCGGTATTGTCGGTGTTCTCAATGAGATCATGCGCCAGATTGTTGGACTTGTCGAGGCAATCGAAAAAACTAAATCTGAATAGAATTTTTATTAAAAAATAAGGAGAGTCACAATGTCAGCAGTTCAGGAGATTGTTGAAAAAATTGAAAAACTTACTCTGCTCGAAGCGGCAGAATTGAAAAAAGCACTGGAAGACAAATTCGGTGTTACCGCTGCTGCTCCGGTTGCAGCCGTAGCTGCCGGCGCTGCTGCAGGTCCGGCCGAAGAGCAGAAGACGGAATTTGACGTTCTACTGCAAGCCGTGGGATCACAGAAAATCAACGTCATTAAGGTCGTCCGTGCGGCAACAGGACTTGGTTTGAAAGAAGCAAAGGATCTCGTCGACGGCGCACCCAAGACGATCAAAGAGCAAATTCCCAAGGAAGATGCCGAGAAGCTCAAGAAAGAGCTTGAAGAAGCCGGTGCTACCGTAGAATTAAAATAATAGAATTATTCTATTGAATAACAGAATCGGTAAGCACGACATTACTCGTGCTTACCGACTCGAATCAGCATTACGAAGAGTTGTTGGTATCGATATAAAAATCACACATTGCCAACGTATGAGCGGGGAGTGGAAAGTATAATTTTTAATCTAATAAAGCGCGCTTCCAATCTGTTTTTTACTTCAACGGGTATGGATCAATGTACCTTATCCGACAGTGTAACAAATACCATGAACCTCTACCAACCGGTACGTGGTTTCCTCAACGAGGTTGCACATCAAAATAAAAATAGTTTGTCAATATCCATAGATAAAAAGAAGGAGTGGTGCTCTTGAAAAACCAAACCATGACCAACGGACGAATATCTTTTTCACGTATTCCAAAAATTCTCGAAAGTCCCGATTTGCTGTCGGTACAGCTTGATTCATTCGAATCATTCCTTCAGTCGAGAGTACAGCCAAAACAGCGCAAGAGACAGGGATTGCAGGGCGTTTTCGAAATGAATTTCCCGGTTACCGACGCTCGCGAGAACTATCTGCTTGAATTTGCAGAATACTACATCGAACAACCTAAGTACTCAGTAACCGAATGTCAGGAACGCGGTCTCACGTATTCCGCGCCTCTAAAAGCAAAATTACGGTTATCGGCGAAAGCGGAAAACGGCGAAGGGTACACCGATACAATCGAACAGGAAGTCTATCTCGGGAATTTACCGCTGATGACCGATCGGGGAACATTCATCTATAACGGGGCCGAACGCGTTGTCGTGAGTCAGTTACGACGTTCACCCGGTGTTTTCTTCAGCCAGACAAAGCATCCGAACGGAACGCCCATCTTCTCCGCGCGGATCATCCCCCTGCGGGGATCGTGGGTCGAGTTCGCGACGGATATAAATAACGTCATGTATGCGTACATCGACAGAAAAAAGAAATTCCCGGTAACGACCTTACTTCGTGCTCTCGGGTATTCTTCCGATGATGAATTGCTCGATCTATTCGACCTCGTGGAAGAAGTCGATGTCAAAAAAGACGATCTGACCGAGTATGTTGATCGTATCATCTGCAGCGACGTGGTCGATACGAAAACCGGAGAAATCTTTTTAAGTAAAGATTCGGTTCTGACCGAAGATAGTATTAAACAAATAAAGAAATCGAATATTAAGAAGATCCATCTTCTCAAAACCGATAGCGTAACCGGCGGATCAGTCATAGCCAATACGATCCAACGTGATGCAGCCCGCTCGGAAGAGGATGCACTGGAGGCGATATACCGCCAATTGCGTTCAGGTGAAGCCCCGGATCTCGATACAGCAAAGAATCTTATAGACCGGCTTTTCTTCAACCCCAAGCGATACGATATCGGAGATGTCGGCCGGCACCGGCTCAACCAAAAGCTTGGCCTCGATGTTTCACTCGAGACGACGACGCTGACAAAAGATGATATCATTCTGATTATCAAATACCTCATAGATCTGCAGCAGGGCAGGAAAGACGTTGACGATATGGATCACCTCGGCAATCGTCGTATCCGTACGGTCGGCGAACAGTTAGCCCAGCAGTTCAATGTCGGTCTGTCAAGAATGTCACGCACGATACGTGAACGTATGAATCTCCGGAGTAATGAGACAATCACACCCCAGGATCTCGTCAATGCGCGTACTATATCCAGCGTTGTGAATGCGTTCTTTGGAACGAACCAGCTGTCGCAGTTTATGGATCAGACGAATCCGCTTGCCGAATTAACTCATAAACGAAGAGTGAGTGCGCTCGGTCCCGGCGGTTTGACCCGTGAAACGGCAGGTTTTGAGGTCCGTGACGTTCACTATACGCACTACGGCCGACTCTGTCCGATTGAAACACCGGAAGGTCCGAATATCGGCTTAATTTCATCTCTATCCGTCTACTCCAGGATTAATGACTTTGGTTTCATTGAGACACCGTATCGCAAAGTGAAAAGCGGAAAAGCGACGACCGACATAGAGTATCTGACTGCCGATCGTGAAGATATTTTTAAAATAGCTCAGGCAAACTCGCCTCTGGATGAGAACGGTAAATTCCTCAGCGATCGCCTGAATTCACGTTACATGGACGACTATCCGGTCATCAGTCCCGAAGAAGCCGAATATATGGACGTAGCTCCCGAACAGCTTACCAGTGCTGCTGCTGCGTTGATTCCGTTCCTCGAACACGACGATGCGAACCGTGCGTTGATGGGCTCGAATATGCAGCGACAGGCGGTTCCGTTACTCCGACCCAAAGCACCAATCGTCGGTACCGGTTTTGAATCAAAAGTTGCGCGTGATTCCCGCACTATGATTCTTGCTGAAGCAAACGGAACGGTTGAATACGTAAGTGCGGATACTATTATCGTCAATTATGACGTAAACGAAAACTCACAGGAAGCTCTCGTCAGTTTCAACGATAAAAAGCGGGTGGAATATAAACTGAAGAAGTTTTTCCGGACAAATCAGGATACCGCCGTTAACCAGCGTCCGATTGTCAGGGTCGGTCAGAAAGTGAAACGCAGCGATGTGCTTGCCGACGGAAGCTCAACGGAGAACGGCGAGCTCGCACTGGGCCGCAACATTCTGGTCGCATTTATGCCGTGGCGCGGATACAATTTTGAAGATGCTATCGTTATCAGCGAACGGGTTGTCACGCAGGATGTCTTTACCTCGGTACATATTGAAGAATTTGAACTTCAGGTGCGCGATACAAAACGCGGTGAGGAAGAGCTGACCAGGGAAATACCAAACGTCAGTGAGGAAGCGACTCAGAATCTTGACGAGAACGGTATTATTCGTGTCGGTTCGGAAGTCCGTGAGGGAGATATCCTGATCGGAAAGATCACGCCGAAAGGTGAAACAGACCCGACGCCGGAAGAGAAACTTCTCAAAGCAATCTTTGGCGATAAAGCCGGAGATGTGAAAGATGCGTCTTTGAAAGCGACTCCGGGGCTGAAAGGCGTCGTTATCGGCACCAAGTTGTTCAGCAGAAAAAAGAAGGATACCGAATCCAAAAAAGAAGACAAGCGAAAAGTGGATATGCTTGATAAGCAACGCCGGAAAGATCTGAATGATATGGAGCAGAAACTGGGACAAAAACTCGATCTGCTTCTAAACGGTGAAAAATCTTCGGGCATACGGGATAAAGACGGTCAGATGGTTCTTCGTACGAATACACAACTGAAGGAAGATACATTCCAGACAATGGAAAAACTGACCGATCTTGACTTCGAATCCGACTGGGTGGAAGATACCAGGAAAAATAAAATTATAAAACGCATCCACGAGAGCTATCGGTTTAAAGTCGATGAAATTGAAGATATCCACCGACGGGAGAAACAGAAAATCCAGCTCGGTGATGAATTACCGCCGGGAATCGTACAGCTGGCGAAAGTATATGTCGCCAAAAAACGTAAACTTTCGATCGGTGATAAAATGGCAGGTCGTCACGGTAATAAGGGTGTTATTGCGAATATCATTCCGGTTGAAGATATGCCGTTCCTTCCCGATGGCACTCCGGTTGATATCGTCCTGAATCCTCTCGGTGTTCCGTCGCGTATGAATCTCGGTCAGCTCCTCGAAACTGCGCTCGGCTGGGCAGGTAAGAAGCTGGGTACAAAATACGCGTCACCTATTTTCGACGGGGCAAATTGGGAATTAGTTCAGGAAGAGTTGCAAAAAGCAATTCTGCCCGAAGACGGCCGGACAAAATTATCTGACGGAAGAACAGGCGAGCAGTTTGATCAACCCGTTACGGTGGGATATATTTATATGATGAAACTCTCACACCTGGTCGATGATAAAATTCACGCTCGCTCAATCGGACCGTATTCACTCATTACCCAACAACCGCTCGGAGGGAAGGCGCAATTCGGCGGTCAGCGGTTCGGAGAGATGGAGGTTTGGGCGCTCGAAGGGTACGGTGCCGCACATACGTTGCAGGAAATCCTTACCGTGAAGAGTGACGATGTCCAGGGGCGCGCGAAAGTATATGAAGCTATTGTCAAAGGTGACAATCTGCCCGAACCCAATGTACCCGAATCATTCAATGTATTAATTCGGGAGTTACAGGGTCTGGGACTGGATGTACGAATTGAATAAGTTGCGATGCCGAAGACAACTGAGCAACTCTTAACTACACTGTTTTTATCGGAGGGTATCAATGCCTTTTACAACACGAGAAGTAATAAAGAAGAACATCAAGCAGATATCGATCTCGCTGGCATCGCCGGATATGATCTTAAACCGGTCAAATGGCGAGGTTACGAA
>SLQE01000118.1 GCA_007131635.1 Bacteroidota bacterium
TCTTCATTTTTTTGAATGACCAAAAAATCACGCAGCTCCCAGTGTATAACGCGGGTTTGCTCACTATCGCCGTATTGGACCGGCTCCGGCGGTTCCCCTTTCCACCGGAGCGATCCGTCGTAATTATAACACGCTAATATATCGTGTCCTGTTTGTCGGTCGGCTGAATAAGAGAGTAGGACCTCGTTTATTCCGTTACCGTCTATATCCTCCACCATCAGATATCTCCGGATATCATCCCGACTGCTTTTCCACGTGGCACTCGACAGATTGGGTATACCCAAAGCCGGTTTCGTCCACAGCAACTCCGTATCCTGATTATAGACCCTGAGCTGGTAGTCCTGTACAATCGCATATGCAGGGTTGGAATCCCCCGATTCCTGATAGAAAAGAAACGCGATACTTAAGATCGCAACCAGTGCAAACATAGCCGCGCCCGAAACAACCGGGCGGGACTGCGCAAAGAAAAACAATCTTTGCGGCAGTGAGCCACGGCGCGACACCCCGGTTATATCCGTATATGTTCCGATTAGAGATTCAACCTCCGTTTTCTCTAATGCTTTAGACGGTAATAATTTTGAGCCCTTTTTCCTCAATAAAGTTACCGCCAGTTCGCGATCCTTTTCACCCGGCGAATTTTCCAGTTTGTGTTCCAGACCGCTGTAGAAATTTTTCAACCGGGTATAATAATCCCTGCACAAGGCACATTCCGAGAGATGTTTCTCGATATCGATCCGTTCGTTTTCCTCCAATAAATCCGGATTTACGGCGAATTTATCGATTTTTAACTCCGGTATGTGCTCTTGCTTTTCCATCTCCTATTCCGTTCTATATACTATAATTTCAACATCCCATGTCACTTGCAGAAAATGTAAGAAAAATTTTATAATTTATCCGTGAAATACAGGATCAATTTCTCCCGTGCTAACTTTGCCAGATACTCAACTTTTACACGCCATTCGTCGTTGTATTCTTCTTTTGATATAGCCAGGTGCTTATTTGTAATAGCATAATATGAATCGGTCGGTATTTCACTGTCACAGAAACCGGTAACGATATCGCGCAGTATTACATACAGAGATTGCGCCTCCCTTTTGTTTACTTTACCTGTAATTACATATGTGGATAAAATCTTACTTTGGATATCACGGAGTATTTCCTGCCGGAGGATCTTCATATCGACGGGGGTAGCGTTATCGAAGGTCTCGATACCGTTTCCTAAACTATCCTGTACAGAATGACTGCTTAAATACTTCTTTAAAATTAGTACGATATCGATAAGGCGCACACCTTTCCGATACTCCTCCCGGAGAAGGCTTGAGAGTCTTTCAAGTATTTTCGGCGTGGAGTGAAAGACCGACGTTCCTTCGAGCAGTCTCCTTTCCAGATCATTGAGTTGTGATTGATCTATATGCTCATCGGAAGTGTTATTACTACCATATATCATATATCCGCGAAAATCTTCGCGCAGCGTTATGCCGTCGGAATTCTTAATTGCTTCTTTTATATTTCTGTGTAAACGGGCACCGACCGGATCGATCTGTGCGTACGTTCTCGCAAGCTGCGCATCCGCTAATCTAATAACAAACGATTTATAGGCAAAAAACAATTCGTTATCGGGTATATCCCCGAGCGGCTTGTGGAGTGATTGAACGAAATTGTTCATTATATAAAAGGTGTCGTGTTCGTCTCTGCTAAATAACTCACCTATGCAATCAATGCCAAGATCGGATACGGAAATACCCTGTTGGTAGCATAGAGGTAAAACGTTGGATCGAAAATGTAACAGATATGTTTCGGCGATACTCCTTGTGTAATGCACAAACGCTGAAAGATCTGCAATCGGGAGATTTCCACCGATAAGACCCGTGAGATACTTTCTGATATTAAAGTCGGTTATCATGATGCGGATACAAAAATATTCGTTTAAAAGGACTACAGCCTACAGGCGGGTACCCATTTCATATATGAATATTATAATATTTTACGAATAGTGCAATACCGAGTCACGATAATTTTTACGATTATGGAATCCCGGTTTGTATCATAAATCTCTGGATAAATATTGGTTGCATACATTATAAAAAATCATTAGATTGGTATTGAAAATTTGGAGAAATTAAAAAATGAATGGGACGAGTTCTGTAGTGGTCACAGTAGCACTGCCTAGAATAATCAGAGTTGAAATTTCTGACGATTCACTGGTAGTCGATTTAGAAGATGGCCGAACAATATCAGCACCTATCGGTTGGTATCCGCGTCTCGCTCACGGAACACCGAGTGAACGATCGAATTTTCGAATAAGCGGTGCAGGATATGGAATTCATTGGCCTGAACTTGACGAAGACATCGGCGTCGAAGGTTTATTGCTCGGGAAGAAATCTACGGAAAGTTATACTTCGTTCGAAGTTTGGTTAAAACAGCGAAAAACAGCATGATGACGTCTGGATCGGTTGGAGACAGGCAATCTCAAAACCTGAGAACAGAATCAGATTAAACTGAAGTATCCTTTATACCTTTAATTGTTCAAATCGGATAAGTAAGTC
>SLQE01000031.1 GCA_007131635.1 Bacteroidota bacterium
ACCGTCATTATTGCTGATTTGAATGCTAATATACTGGAACGTGCAATAGTGGAATACGCATCGGGCGCATCTTCCAATGAAGTGTTTCGATTGATCTTTCCTGTGATACATACATTTATCGGTCGCTATGAAAATAATATAACACAGCTTATCGGGATCGGTATCGGTTTGCCCGGGCTTATCGATACGACAACCGGTGTAATAAATGTAGCCGATACGCTAAAAGGGTGGAAGGGTCTCGACATCAGATCGGTTTTTGAAGAGGAGTTCCATGTTACGGTTTATGTGGAGAACGATGTGAAAGCAATGACCCTTGCCGAGTCGATGCTCGGAAGCGGAAAGACGGCAAACGATCTTGTCTATTTATGGGTCGGCTATGGTATCGGTGCCGGTATTTTTCTCGACGGTAAATTGCATCGCGGTGTATGCTTCAGTGCGGGCGAGGTAGGATACAATGAAGTCGGATACGCAGTATCTAATCCGGATGAGTTTCCGATCTTGTACGCGAAACAGGGTGATTTCGGTGATGTGTTGTCAGATCAAAACCTTGTTGACGTTGTTAAAAATCAAATACAAAACGGACGCTCATCGGTGCTCGCAGATTCCCCGGAGTTTTCCGTATCCGATATTCTCTGCGCGGCAGATCAGGGAGATGAACTAAGTATTTCGGCGCTGGCTGAATTTGCGACGTTGCTATCTATTGTTGCCATTAATCTTATTAACACACTCAATCCCGAAATGCTTATACTCGGCGGTCGGACGATGCGGCCAAACAGCATGATCGTGGAACTGGTGAAAAAACAATTGCGCCGGGATTTGTTATCTGCCCCGGTTGATATTGTGAAAGTAAAAGCAGGTGTCCTCGAGAGTGATGCGGTAGTGCTTGGTGCGGTCGGACTCGTGTTGTATGATTTTTTTGAAGTTCCGGAAACGGTGTCATATGTCAGAGCGAGGAAAGCTGAAATAGTTTCCAGTTCATAGCTTTTCCTCCATAACTATCGAACATGAAATATTTTCTGTTATTACTTTATATTATTATAGCATCGCATCAACTGTTGTCAGATGAACCGACTATCCACGAATTTCGCGGAGTCTGGTTCAGTCAGAACACTGCGGTAGAATTTACACCCGATAGCCTCGACCGTTTATTTATACAATTTGCGGATGCGGGCTTTAATGCTGTGTTCCCGCGTGTGTGGTATCGGGGAGGAACGATATATCCGAGCGATGTGGTCGAAGCTGCCGGCGCACCGCGTCAGTTGTCTGCTTTTCGATCCGGTGATCCGTTGCCGCTCATAATAGAGACCGCACACCGCCACGGTCTCGAAGTTCATGCCTGGATGGAATATGGATTTATGATGTCACCCGGAAGTGTGGGTGCTATCTTAACTGCGAATCCGGAGTGGAAAATACTCTCAAAAGATAGTCTTTCATACGAAGATACCATATACGGCCGTTTCTATTGGGCCGATCCGGCAAATCCGGAAGTCCGTCAGTTCCTCGTAGACCTCCATCGCGAGGTCGCCGAAAAATACCCCGATATCGACGGCATACACACCGACCGTTTACGGTTCCCGAACGATGAGTTCTCCTACACAGCCGCGGCACGCGAGAGATATCAGCATGAAACGGGCGGACCCGACCCCGTCACGATTTCACGAGGTACGGCAGAGTGGAATGCCTGGGTACGCTGGCGAAGAGAACAAACGACGCTTGCACAAAAGGAAATTTATGAAGCGGTGAAATCGGTGCGTGAGGACATCACGGTGAGTGCAGCGGTGGTTCCGCCGTATATGATCGGCGGCGGACAGGAGAAATTGCAGTTTTGGCCCGACTGGACGGCAAACGGTTATGTCGACATCCTCATACCGATGCTCTATCTGCCCGACGGTTCATTCCCGAATCAATTCGCGGGAGCACGTTCGCTTGCAGGAGATTTCGATGCAGTCTATCCCGGGATCGCATATCAGCATGGGATGGCTTCCGGCGGTAACGTCGCCGGAGCGAATCAATCTCTTGCCTTTCAGATAAAACATACACGTGCGGTCCCTGTCGAGGGTTATGTGTTATGGTATCAGGGATATTTGGTCGATTACGATGTATTATCATTTTTAAAAGATGATACCCAGAAAGATGTTGCAGCAATTCCGCAACGTGAACGGATCATCTCTCCGAAAACTCAGCACCTGATGCATCGGACGGGAACATGGAGCGAACACACGGGGGGACCCTGGGAGGATTATTACGCCGCAGAAAACGAAACCGGTACAACGCTGACCTGGGAATTTTCTTTTCCTTACTCGGGGCTATATGAAATACACGTATGGGTCGAAGGTGACGAATCATATGCGGATGCCGCGAAATATAATCTGTATATTAATAATCTCGAAACGGAGACTTATACAATACCACATAGCCGGTCAGTTTCGGGCTGGCGATACATAGGCGATATCGGGTTATCGGCCGGGGATAAAGTATCAGTCGAGCTCGACGCCGGTGCATCGAGCGGTACCGTTTTTGCATCCGCTGCAAGAATACGGGTGAAGGAAACACCGCGTATCGAATCTATAGATGTTATCGACAGCAGGACACTCAAACTCAATTTTAATTTTACCG
>SLQE01000295.1 GCA_007131635.1 Bacteroidota bacterium
ACATTCATCAGCTTATCGCAGAAGGTGTTCAGCGGGTTGTGTTCGATTATAGCCGGGGTTCTTTTCGATGTGGGGTATGTCATCCCGTGTCGGAGTTCGACGAAGTATTGGACAGTAAGGTGCTGGCTTTGTGGGAACAATTGGGCCGTTTAGACGTCAAAGAGATAAAAGATGCAGCATGGGATCGTGAAATACAGGGTGCGCTGGATCGCCTTATTACCCGGTATTTACAACATCATCAGTCCGATATGAAAAAACTGCAAGCAAAAGAAATGTACGATTCCATGCGTGATTGATGCCACGGGATTTGATATTTTGTGATAGAGGAACTATTTTAAAGGTAAGAGGGAATTTTTTTTACGCTATAATAAGGAGGGGCTTTATGAATGCAAAATCGGTGCTCGGTGCGGTATTATTAATCAGTCTTGGAATTGTCTTTGGTGCCATCCTGGTATCCAGTTTCAATTCGATGGGTAATGGATATGCGTTAACTAATCCAAACGTTGTGATTGGGGTTCAGGACAGGAGCGGGAATAATCCGCAAATAGATCCTCACGCACTCAGTGATGCGTTCATTTATGCCGCCGAGCAGACTGTCCCGACGGTTGTCAGTATCGCGGTTACCTCAACCAGAGAATCGGGCCGCACACCCAGATGGTTTGAAGAGTTTCATCGATTTTTCGGACCCGACTTTGAAACGCCCCAGGAGGAACGCGGTCGAAGACCGCGGCAGGGATCCGGTTCCGGTGTCATTGCCACGGCTGACGGATATATTATCACAAATAATCACGTCGTCGCCGGTGCCGATAAGGACGGTATTAAGGTTCTGCTCAATGACCGACGTGAATATTCGGCGAGACTTGTCGGTACTGACGAGAATACCGATCTGGCAGTTATAAAGATTGATGCGGATAAGCTGCCGGTAGCAGCTTTTGGCGATTCCGACATCCTGCGTGTCGGTGAGTGGGTACTTGCCGTCGGTAATCCGTTGCAACTTACTTCTACGGTAACCCACGGTATTGTGAGTGCTTTAGGACGCGGCGGGCTCGGTGTCATCGGTCGTGATTATGGTATTGAAAATTTTATCCAGACAGATGCTGCGATCAACCCGGGAAATAGCGGAGGTCCGCTGGTTAATCTGCGTGGTGAAGTAATTGGTATCAACATAGCAATTGCCACGACAAACGCGCGATTCCAGGGATATGGATTTGCGATCCCGATTAATCTTACACGCGTTGTTGTAGAGGATATTATTCGTTTCGGTTATGTACGAAGAGCCTATCTTGGTGTACAGATCGATCCTATCGATGAAACGACCGCGCGTGCGCTTGGGATGGAAAATGTCGGCGGTGTTCTGGTACAGGGGGTTTTAGATGATAGTCCCGCTATGCGTGCCGGAATCCAGGCGGGAGATGTAATTTTAAAGGTCGATGATAAACCGGTTAATCAACCGAACGAACTCCAAATGGAAATAGCAAGACGACAACCCGATACAAATGTATCGATTCAGGTATTCAGAAACGGTACCCAACGGAATATTTCGGTGACATTACGGACACTGGGTCAGGATGAACCGATAGCGGAAGACCGCTCCACCCCTGAGCGGAATACTCCCGCAACTCCGGAACCTGAAATTGTCAGCATTGAAAAACTTGGTATATCCCTACGGCCTCTCGATACCGCCACAAAGGATGAAAGAAAAGTTGATGCAGGTATATTGGTCGAAGATGTTGAACGCTACAGCATTGCACACGAAAGAAATATTTTCCCGGGCGACATAATAGTAGAGGTCGATCGTAAGCCGGTCAAAAATATAGCCGATTTTACATCGGCTGTAGACGGAAAAAATGCCGGTGACGCACTTATGATTCGCGTAAAGGGGGCGGATGGTACGTTCCGCTTCGTGGCCTTAAGCATCCCGAAAGATCAAAGTTAACGTGTAAACGGTTCTGCATAAATCATATAACTACTTTTTTCATTAAGCTGTGTGATGTAGCAGCATACTATACTATCGGAAGCACGTCTCGCTCAAATTCAATTATTGGGCGGGACGTTTTTTATATAAGGAGAGTTATTGTGATACGGTTTCTGACAGCAGGTGAATCGCACGGACAGGCACTCGTGGGTATACTTGAAGGTATGCCGGCCGGTCTGGAAATCGAGGCATCATATATTAATCATCAGCTCAAACGACGGCAACAAGGGTACGGGCGGGGCGGAAGGATGAAGATAGAAAAGGATGAAGTTCGCATTCTCTCGGGAATACGCTACGGAAAAACCCTCGGTAGTCCGATAGCTCTGATGATCGAAAATCGGGACTGGAAAAACTGGCTTGAAATCATGACAGTCGAGGGAGAGCGGCCGGACCATATTGAACACGTCAGCATAGTTCGCCCCGGACACGCGGATTACAGTGCGACGGCAAAATACAGATACGACGATGTTCGTAATGCCATCGAACGTGCAAGTGCGCGTGAGACAGCTATGCGGGTAGCTTTGTGTACGATAATCCGTAAGTTTCTGGAAGATGCCGGTATTTATATAGGGAGTCACGTTTTACGGATAGGCTCTGCTTCATATAAAACACGTAAAGACATCGATGCGAAAATTAGAG
>SLQE01000122.1 GCA_007131635.1 Bacteroidota bacterium
GGCTTCTTCAGGTGTTGCCAACCCAGCCTGCTGACGGAATATCCATACATAAGCAATACCTGCATATGCAAGGGCGAAATCAGGGTCTCTCTCTTTGGCTTGTTCAAAATATTGCATTGCCAAAGAAAGATCTTCCGCATTGTATTTATAGACAGCGAATTTACCTTTTAGAAAATTCTCATAGGCTATTAGATCTGTAGTGGGTATATTCTCAATAAGCTTTACCTCCCACGGGGACAAAACTGCTTTCAACTCTCTGGCCACGGATTGCGCCACTTCACTCTGAATAAAAAATATGCGTGACAGATCACTCAGATCACCGTCGTAGATATCTGACCATAAATGGGCATCGGTTCCGGCATCGATCAACTGAACGGTAATGCGCACGTTGTTGCCAATCCGGCGCACACTGCCTTCGAGTATGCTGGCAACCCCCAGTTCACCGGCAATCTCTTTTATCGACTTGTCAGTATTCTTATAACGCATGGATGAAGTTCTTGAAATCACTTTCAGGTCGCCAATCTTGAAGAGGCGGTCAAGAATCTCCTCCATCATCCCATCGCTGAAATACTCCTGGTCAGGATCGTTGCTCAGGTTTGTGAAGGGCAACACGGCAATCGACTCAATTGCACGGACTTCCGGAACCGGACCTCCGAGAAAAAAGACAGCAGCAGCGACAAGCAGTAAAAGGAGTACCGCTGCTGCGTACAAAAACGGTTTGCGGCCGGTGAAAAATCTCCGCCGGTCGGTTTCGCTTACAGCCGTACCCTGGAGTATCTCCAGATTCGAAAGAAGCTCGTCTAACTGTTGGTAGCGGTCTTCTTTATTCTTCTGAAGCGCCTTTTTGACGATAGCTTCAAGTTCGGGAGGTACATCCGGATTTAAGTTTCCGATGGGAGGAGGATCTTCATTTAATATAGAGTATACTGCCGCTGTCTCATATTCCGATTGAAACGGGAGCCGTCCCGTAATCATCTCGTACAGCACGACACCGAACGACCAGATATCCGTGCGATGATCAACATCTTCTCCGCGTGCTTGCTCAGGCGACATATACATCACCGTACCGGCGGTGCTCCCCTCCTGCGTGAGCTGTGTCCTGCCGGCAAGTTTTGCGAGCCCGAAGTCCATGATCTTTATCTGTCCATCCGGTGTGATCATGATATTTGCACTCTTAATATCACGGTGTGTGATATGCTTTCGATGGGCGGACTGCAACCCGCGTGCGATTTGCCGGGTGTAGTCAATAATCTCGTTCATCGCAAGAGGTCCGTTCTCAACTCTGTCTTTTAACGTTTCCCCTTCGATATATGCCATAGCGATATAGGGCATACCTTCGGAATCCCCGATCTCATACACGGTGCAGATATTGGGATGATCCAGTTGAGCAACCGCCCGGGCTTCGCGAATCAAACGGGCTTTTTCTTTTTCACCTCCCGCGGGCGGGAGAAACTTTAGTGCAACAGTGCGGTCGAGTTTGGTGTCGTGAGCCCTATACACAATTCCCATACCACCTTCGCCTAATTTTTCCAGGATTTTATAATGAGATATCATTTGTCCAATCATAAGCACCCCCCATCGCTCGTCCCGACAAAAAGCGTCGGGATCCGCAAAACTGCACCCGCTCGTTGAAAAACACTCGCGGGCAGTTTTGGGGCTTTGTAGACAACGCCCATGCCGCCCTCGCCGAGCTTTTCAAGGATTTTATAATGGGAGATGGTTTTGCCTATCATAATTGACACCTATTTTAATGTCGCCAACCATATATCAGCTTCGTCTAAACCACTTGAATAGTATATCGAAGTGTTATCGTAAGATATTTTCATTATTCCATCAACGGATTGCTCCGCAGGGAATTGATAAAGCTCATGCCGGTTCTTCGATGGTATATCATAGAGATAAAATTTATGATCGAGATAGAAGATTAGTCGTTGATTATCGTTAAGGAGCATGGGGTTATTCCCAATATCAGTTAATTTTGTATACCGTTCATCTTCCATCGAAAAGATAAATATTCCGGGTATTAGACTACCATCAATATGGGTTCGAATACCTGCCATTAATGTACCATCGTTCGATAAGGAATTCATAAAGAAAAATTGATCATCACCGCCACCTTCATTTCCGAGAGGTGGAAGAGGTATTGATATCTGTGCATCAAGTGGTTGACTGACATCAATTATATATGTACCGGTTTGATTTCGAAACGCAATCCGCTTCCCATCGGGGAACCAGCGCGGATGCCAGGGAATTTCCCCCATTGTTGCGGATAGTTGACGTAATCCACTCCCGTCTGCATTGATTTCCCAGATCTCGTAGCGATCGCCGCGATTTGAGTAAAATACAACCCTCTTACCGTCATGAGACCAGGAGGGTCCTCTGTTTTTATGTAAATCATCAGTTAATTGGCGGAGAACCGATCCATCGGTTCTCATGACGAATATATTTTCTTTCAATCCTTCTGAACGGTAAACAATCCACTCGTTATCCGGTGACGGATCCGGTTGGTTAAGAGTCCGTGTTCCATACGTAAGCGGAACCGGATTTCCCGAAACGTGTCCCCTGACAGGATCAAAGGGAAGACGGTAAATATTTCTGGGCCGATTAAGTGCCGTATAAATGATACGCGAGCCATCACGGGCAAGATTAATCTGTCCTGCCCACCGGGCCGGTGTCGTTATAGGTTCGTGATCCCCGCGTACTTTACCGCTTCGCTCCGAGACCGGTATACGCCATATGTTCATGCTCCCACCACGGTCGCTCGAATAGTAAATGTACTTCCCATCGCCTGACCACCGGGGATTCCAGTTAACGTACGGATCGTCTGTGATCCGGTAAGGTATCCCACCCTCAGAAGGAATAAGCCAGAGAGCGCGATCACCTGTACCGGGAGATAATCCCCAGAATGCAATAAATTTACCGTTGGGAGACCAGTCCGGCCAGACAGCGTCCCGCTCGTAAATCATGCGTGCTTCTCCTGTTTCAACCGATACAATCCAGAGTTCGCTGGAAGCTGAACGATGGTAGGGATTATTCACATTTTCGGTTCCGATTGCGATACTTCTACCGTCAGGTGACCATGCCGGATTGAATCCGAAATCGGTCAACCGTCGGACTGATTCACCGGTTGATCCCATTAAATATATTCCTCCTCCCTGGCGGCTTGACCGAAACGCTATCATCTCTCCATCGGGCGAAAATGCAGGATGTATATTATCGGCTCCGGAATTCTTTGTAATGTTAATCGGATCACCTCTTTCGGCACGCTGTATGAAAATGTGATAATTACCATCAACCCTTTTGGAATACACAATAAATTTTCCATCGGGGGAAATATCCGGAAAAATTTCAACTCCACTTTGTGAAGTGAGCTGGTTAAACGATACTACGGGTGGCGGTACCATTCTTGCCGGACGGATAACAGTATACACTCCGTAGATAAATCCGATCGATAAAATTAAAAGGACTCCAATCGCTAAAGAAGTTGTATGCTTATTCTTTAAAAGGTTTCCGATGATGTATTCGGCGCTCGATGGGTGTTTATGGTCCCCGGTGGTTATATTTAATATTTTTTTATTGTTCTCCTTTGTTTTCAACCTTCCATCTGACTCAAGTTCTATTCTAAGAGATTTTAAGTCAACAAGCACATCGCTTATACTCTGGTACCGGTTGTTGCAATTTTTCTGCATCATCTTCTTTATAATTCTCTCGAGCTCCATCGGCACATCGCTGCGGAGTGAGGTAGGCGGATCCGGCTCCTCGTTTAATATCGAATACACAATAGCTTCGGAATAGTCGCTTCGAAACGGCATTCGCCCGGTAATCATCTCATAAAGGATTACGCCCAGCGACCAGATATCAGTCCGGTGATCGACTTTGCTTCCCTGTGCCTGTTCGGGCGACATGTACGGAACGGTGCCAACAGTCGTTCCCGTTTTCGTCACCTGTGTCATGCCGGCACTCCGGGCAAGACCGAAGTCCATCACTTTTACCTGGCCTTTGGAAGTAATAAAGATGTTGCTGCTTTTAATATCCCGGTGAACTATGCCTTTTTCATGCGCTGCCTGTAATCCGTCTGCTATCTGAATAGCAATATCTATTGCTTCGTCAATGGCAAGCGGTTTGTCTTCGATTTTTTTGTTTAACGGCATTCCATCATAACAAGGCATCACAAGAAACATCTGCCCATCGGGTGTTTCATCGATCGCATGAATTGTACAGATGTGCGGATGCTCAAGTGCGGATGCGGCACGGGCTTCGTGGATGAATCGGGCTTTGTCCTGTTCGGTTACGGCGTGACTTGCGGAGAGGAATTTGATTGCGACATGGCGTTCGAGTTTTTTATCATGTGCCCTGTATACCACCCCCATTCCACCTTCACCGATTTTCTCGATAATCTGATAATGAGATATTGTTTGTCCGATCATTTTACGCTCCAATCTTTCGAGTCCCGCCAGAAAGCGGCTGGATTCACAAAATTCCATCTGCTCACACAAAGCGTTCGCAGGGAATTTTGGAACTTAGTGTCGTGGGCTTTGTAGACGACGCCCATTCCGCCTTCCCCCAATTTTTCCACTATTGTATAATGGGAAATAGTTTTACCAATCATAAATAATATTTCCCTCCTCTGGCGGATAATGCGAGAGAATTTTACCTATCATATCTCACTTTGTATTCGGCACCTATGTTTTTTAAAGTCGATGTATACTCCAGGATCATACTACTCCGTCGGAGGCGGAAACAGACCAAATTGCGATAACATGGCAACGTTATCCCATTCAACCCATTGTTCGGCAATCCTCCCGTTCTCGATTCGAAATATGCTAATATTTTTTAGTTCGAAATATGTACCGGTCGGCGGCATCTCACCCCACGGCCCCGTATTGGTGCCTGAATACGTTCCGTACCCTGCCACCATATCGCCTTCCGCAATGAGAAAATCAATCGTTAGTTTCTGGTCTGGTGCAAATTCCTGATAGAGCTGCATGAGCTGTTTCATCTCTTCGCGAGAAGTTATCTGCATGTCTGTGGTCGCTTGACTATGTCGTAGAAAATCTTCTGCCAGGAGATCGCCTAACCTGTCCCAATCTGCCGTGTTGAGAGCTTCTTCAAACTGGTATACGAGGCTTTTATTTATTTCAAGTTGATCCTGATCGGATGGAACACATCCAATAATACAAAGCATAAGAATAAATATCATCATGGAAAAGATGTATGTATATTGCTTAATGTCCGACATTGTATTTTTCCTTTCATATCGTTGGTACAATATTGTTCATATTGAAAATCAAAGTCCGGATTAATTTTTGCATCCTTGAGTCAATTTAAGTATATACCGCCATTTAATAGTAAGTTCTTTTCAATTTAAAAGCATTGTATAAAACAGACATTTTTATTTCCGTTTGACCAAATCCGTAAAATACTGAAATGCCAGATGTTCATCGCTATTGATAAACTCGACCGGACTGAACCCTGTAGACTCTTTAAATTTATGGTAAAAATGCGCTAAATCGTAATAACTGGCAAAATACGCGATATCCTGGAAGGTATTATATTTTTTGATATACATAAGGTTAATCACAAAATGAAGCTGTATTATTCTTGCAAACTTTTTCGGAGTAATGCCGACGATTTCTCGAAAACGCCGGTCCAGTTGCCGTTCGCTTATTAAGACTTTATCGGTTAATTCCTTGATAGTAATATTACCCTTTGCTTCTTCGATTAATCTCAACGAATATTCCACATAATCGCAAGGCAGAAGTGCGTTGCTGCTTCTCTTCAAAAGAAACTTCTCAAGGGTTTCGATTTTTCTTTTTAGCGTATTGCTGTGCTGTAACATTTCATTGAGTGTCTCGCTTTCAGTCGGTAACAAGATGTCATCAAGACAATACAAAGAATTTATAAATAGAGATGGTGATACATGGAATAAATAGTAGAATCCCGAAGCGGTACATTCTATGAGTATCTGTTCCAGCGTTCCGTTATACTGTACATAAATATGTTCGTTAATTTTGGGACCTGCAATTTGCAACCTCCGCTCCGGATGAACCCTCCTTTTCCCGAATATCGAAACCGGTATATCCCGTTGATTATATGAAATACAGGTAAAAGCACTGGGCGTTAATTTTTGTCTGTACGTAATCGGCTTCTTACTTCGAAAAACGGAAATCTTTCGAATGTATTTTAAAAGGAGTGGATTCGGATTATGAATCTCGATCGTTATCATATTATTCCATGAATTGTCCTGATATGCGAATGCCCAAAGGCTTTGACGGCGCGGTCGAGCTTGGTGTCGTGAGTTTTGTAGACAACACCCATTCCGCCTTCTCCAACATTCTCGATAATCTGATAATGAGATATTGTTTTACCGATCATAAAAAACTCCTTCCACTCCCGAGTTTATCGAGGATTTTATAATGGGAGATGGTTTTGCCGGTCATGGGCAGTGCCTCCCGTTATTATGTATAAGGATATTACAAATAAGTAAGGCGGTGTGGATAATATAGAGTGGCAGGTTACAATTTGGTTCAGTCAGTCTATACCGATGAACAGCGATTCCGCAGGGGGAATCTATTGTTGGACTCGATTCGTCTTCAGAGGTTTCCATAGTAACCTAAGACATACTGGTTACAGGAAATCTATACATTATATCTATAAAAATCAAGGCATACGATTTTTGCAGATTTTTGTTATCAGGGATCGACAGCAAATCTCCATCCGTAGCGATCTTCCCTGTCGCCGTATTGGATACCCGTTATCTCATCGTATAGACGCTGTGTAAACGGACCGGCGTTCTCTGCGTCCATTTTAAGCGATCGTCCTTCGTGCACGATTTCACCGACCGGAGAAATAACTGCCGCCGTACCGCTGCCGAAAACCTCTTCAAGGTCTCCGCTCGCATATGCATGTATAACCTCGTCGATGGATATCGAGCGTTCAATGACGGTCATTCCCCATTCTTTTGCGAGGCGAATAACCGAATCTCGGGTAATACCCGGCAAGATCGTTCCCATTGCCGGTGGGGTAACCAGACTATCCTTTAGTTTAAAGAATATATTCATCGTTCCGACCTCCTCAATATATTTCTGCTCCTTCGCATCGAGCCAGAGGACCTGATCGAAACCGTTTTCCTGTACTTCACGTGCCGGATAAAGCGTAACCCCGTAGTTAGCGGGTGTTTTAACGTCCCCCGCACCTCCCATTGCCGCTCGGATGTAATGGCAGTTGGTTGCCAGGCGGACAGGTTTCAAACCGTTTTTATAATATAAACCAACAGGCGACGTTATTATTATGCAGGTGTAAGTATGCGAGGGTCTGACGCCAAGAAAGTTATCCGAACCGAATATCAACGGACGAATATAAAGTGAATTCCCGCGTTTAACCGGAATCCACTCACGATCGATCCGGATAAGTTTCTTCAATGTTTGCAAAATCGTTTCAGGATGAATTTCCGGAATGCAGAGTCTCCTCGATGATCTGTTCAATCGTTCTATGTGTTCCCGGGGCCGAAACATTATCACTTCTCCCCGCGAGTTTTTAAATGCTTTCATTCCCTCGAAGACGGTCTGTCCGTAATGGAGACTGATCAGCGAAGGAGAGCATTTGAACTCTGCGAACGGAACGATATTCGGTTTCTGCCATTGTCCGTCGGAATAGTTTAGCACCGCCATATGATCGGAAAAATTTGTTCCGAATCCCGGATTGTCCAGGTCAACATCCCCGATACGGCTTTCTTTTACCCGTTCGACATAAACGTCGAATGAATTGTCTTGCGGTCCTGTCGTCGACATTTCCGTTGCTGTTGATTGTGTTTTTTTTAGCATATATGTTCAGGATTGCAGTACTTGACCATGTACGAGTATTTGGAACCATCTCGCGTCATATAGAACCGAATGAGCCTTCCTCCGGCTCCCAATGAATTATTCCTCTTTCCGGTTTTCAGGACGGAGCCGGCGGACTGTCGAACCTGCTTGCCACATCTCGGAGTTTTTCCATGCATCCAGCTCCTGTGTTAATCGGGCACGGTAATCGGGAGCGCTGCACGATTCCAATACACGGCGGGTCTCCCGGCCGGTCTTTACACTTTCATAAAGTTCATCGAATACCGGCTTCACGGCCTCTTCAAAGCGTTTCGACCAATCGAGCGCTCCGCGCTGTGCGGTCGTACTGCACGACGCGAACATCCAATCCATACCGTTCTTTCCGATCAGCGGATACAAACTTTGTGTCGCCTCTTCGACCGTTTCATTGAATGCTTCGCTCGGGGAATGTCCCATTTTTCTGAGCAGATCGTACTGCGCTTTCATGACGCCTGCTATCGCACCCATGAGTACTCCCCGTTCTCCGGTGAGATCGCTGTACACTTCTTTTTCGAATGTCGTAGGGAAGAGGTATCCCGAACCGACGGCAATACCGAGTGCAAGCACACGCTCTCTCGCTCTGCCGGTTCCATCCTGATGTACCGCAAAACTTGCATTTATTCCGCTGCCGTTGAGATAATTCGATCGCACGGTGCGTCCCGCACCTTTCGGTGCAACGAGAATTACATCGACAAAATCAGGGGGTACAACGCCGGTTTGATCTTTAAAAACGACAGAGAAACCGTGAGAGAAATACAATGCCTGTCCATCGCGAAGGTGATCTTTTACGATGGGCCATTGTTCTTTCTGCCCGGCATCGGAGAGTAAATACTGTACGACGGTAGCTTTATCGACCGCCTCTGCGATATCGTCGAAGAGATTCTCTCCCTCGATCCATCCGTCTTCGACGGCGGTTTTCCATCCGTTCCCTCCTTTTCGTTGTCCGATAATTACTTTGATCCCGTTATCCCGGAGATTCAACGATTGGCCCTGTCCCTGCGGACCGTAGCCGATAATCGCAACGATCTCATCCCGTAACACATTTTTTGCTTTTGAGAGAGGGAATTCCCCCCGTGTTACGACTTCTTCTCTGAGACCGCCGAATTCTAATACTGCCATGGATTATTTCTCCTTGTAATAGTTCATGCCTGAAAAAAAATAATATTCGGAGCGGTTAGACCTCGCCGCTGTATTCGCGTTTCATTGCAACGCGCCCTGTCCGTGCTATTTCTTTGATAACAAACGGCTTGAGCATCTTGACGATTGCATCTACCTTTTCATTCCCGCCGGTAGCTTCAACGGTCATCGTTGCGGGACTGATATCCACGATCTTCGCCCGGAAGATATCTACAATTTGCATTATTTCGGAACGCGTTTCCGGCATCGTGCGAACTTTTATAAGTACAAGTTCCCGTTCGACAAAGCTTTCATACGTCAGGTCGACAACTTTGAGCGTATCAATAAGCTTATTCAGATTTTTCGTAATCTGTTCCACCACGGAATCGTCCGCAGAAACGACAACGGTCATTCTTGATATGGACTCATCGTCGGTCGGTCCCACCGTGATACTGTCGAGATTATATCCTTTTGCCGAAAACATTCCGGCAATCCTGTTGAACGCCCCGAAACGATTTTCGACCAGCAGCGATATCGTATGTTTTTTAAGGGTTTTCTTCGCTGTTTGCCGCCCGTTCATATTCTGTTTTATCGTATCCTGACTCATGTGTTTGCTTTCCTCCGATGGAATAAAATGGCTGACCTTTATTGATGATTACCATCGTCCGGTCGTTCTTTACAGCTTCAGGTGTATCTATCATTTCATGAACCGTTTGTCCCGATGGTACCATCGGATACACATTCTCCTCCTCGATGACCCGGAATTCTATGAGAACGGGTCCGTCGTCATAAGACATTGCTTTCTGCATGATCTCATCGACCTCGGCGGTCGCGGAGACCCGCATCGACGGTATACCGTACGCCTCACCGAGTTTCACGAAGTCGGGATTTTTGAGTGCGACATGTGAGTAACGCCGCTCCCAGAAAAGTTCCTGCCACTGCCGCACCATTCCGAGATATCCGTTATTGATGATAAAGATTTTGACCGGGATATTGTGTTCTGCTATTGTTGCAAGTTCCTGACTGTTCATTTGAATACCGCCGTCGCCGCTGATAGATACAACCGGAACGCCGGGTCTTCCGAGCGCAGCACCCATGGCAGCAGGGAGCGAGAAGCCCATTGAACCAAGTCCGCCCGATGTGATATGCGATCTCGGATGCACGTAAGTGAACAACTGCGCCGTCCACATCTGATGCTGCCCTACATCGGTGACGATGATCGCCTTTCCTTCGGTTGCCTCGGCAAGCTTTTGAATTACAGTTTGTGCTCGTAATTCGGGTCCGACTGTAAATCTCAGTGGATGTTTCCGTTTCCACCCGTCGATTTCATGCAGCCATTCCTCCGTATCAAGTCGGTGTACGAGTGGCACCAGAAGATTCAGAATTGCCCTGACATCGCCGACAATCGGAACATCGACCCGGACATTTTTACTTATGACGGCCGGATCGATA
>SLQE01000201.1 GCA_007131635.1 Bacteroidota bacterium
TTTATTAGATTATGATAATATGAAAAACGGAGAGTTTTTTACAGATTTGAATATCAGGGTAAAACCAAGTGGGCGCTACTGGATTTTCCCGGAGGGATCTCTGCGAGAGAACCATCGACCTCCTGCTTGTCCCAAAATGGCCCGTGAGCGTTTCTCAGCGAACGGTTGCAATTTTGAGGATCCCTTTTTTGGAATTAACTATTTCCGGTATATTTCAATTTACTAATTATTCCTACGAAATAGCTGCTCTGGAACCAATTACGAATTAAGAATTACGAGTTACGAATCAAAAGAGTATTCTGTTACTATTCGTAATTCAAAACTCGTAACTCGTAATTTGTTTATTATAAGGATGATATTATGATTAATGGAGAGTTTTTTTAAAAGATGAGAATATTAGAGCAAATTTCTGTGGGCGCTACTGGATTTGAACCAGTGACCTCCTGCTTGTAAGGCAGGCGCTCTAAACCAACTGAGCTAAGCGCCCGGATTTGTTAATTGTTAATGGTTATTTGTTAATAGTTCTGTAAATCGGAACTTCATGCCTATTAACCAATAACTATTAACCATTAACTTCCAAGTAATAAATATAACAAAAATCTGCAAATGAATCAATTTTTAAAACTACGTCGCGGCTTCTTCCCTATACCTGTAAATCGTATTCAAGATCGGATCGACGTTGTTATGCGACAGCAGCCGCTCGATTATCGGTATCGTTATTTTTGTGTCTTTATTCAGTAGCTTGACTCCGCTGCCTGTGCAGATGTCTTCCGCAATGATCATACCTTCCTGCAACTCAAACAATCCTACCTCCTGTTTGTTATCCTGCCAGTGGTCTGATTGTACTCTCTGAATATATTCAACGAGCATCTGAGAGATCCGCGGATCGAGAACGGTCGATCTCATTTTCTGAATGGCACGCACCATGTGTTCCGTTGTAATTTCCGGCTTCGCGGCGAGTTCTTCTACAACGTTTATTCCACGGAGAATGCGGGCGGGTAAGGGAATCTCTTCCCGCAGTAAACGATCGGGATAACCGGTCCCGTCGTAATTCTCCATCTGGTAACGAAGATATAAAGCTACCTTTCGGAGCTGCGGAATGGTCGACACGATGAGGTTACCGAAAACCGGAAATTGTCCGATTTTTTTCTTATCGGTCTCATCAAATGTATGCGGCTCCTTTTTTAACAATTCGTCATTCATCTGGATCTTGCCGATCTCATGCAGCCGCGCGGCAATCGACGTGTACTGAAATTTTTCATCGTCAAGGTTAAGTCTCGAACCCATCCACTCGGCTAACACGGCTGCGCGACGCGCACGCGCGGTCGCGTTCGGCACGCGTAATCCGATCAACTGCGTCAACAGATCGATGGCTCCGAAGAGACCCTCTTCCAGTTCCTTGTTCAACCGCTCAAGCTCGAGTTTATCGTTTTTCAACTCCAGCTTTAATTGACCGACCCTGATGTGCGCCCGGACGCGCGACAGGAGCTCTTCGACCTGAAAGGGTTTCGTAATATAATCGTCGGCTCCGGTGTCGAGCCCTCTTACAAGATTGTTTAATTCAGATGCACTCGTGAGAATAATGAAAGGAACATGTCCGAGCTCTTTATGCGATTTTATTTTTTTACAAAATGAAAACCCGTCTTCTCCCGGCATATAATAATCACAAATTATAAGCGTCGGATATTCCTCTTCGGCAATTTCCATCGCATCCGCCGCATTTTCGGCAGTAAGTATCTGTGCTCCCAATTCTTCAGTAAGGACATCTTCGAGAGAAATCAGGAATTCTTTTTCATCATCGACGACAAGAATTTTAACCTTGCTGTCCATTATTTTCCCCGTAATTGTTATAAGTAATTATGATACTGATACGCCGGTTTGCCGCATCGAAAGGATCTTCGTTATTGCGAAGTCTCGTATCCGCATAGCCTCGTATTTCCAGGATCTGCTGATCGCGCAAACCATTGGTTGCCAGAATACGCCGGGCACTGTTTGCGCGATCGGCACTTAATTCATAGTTCGTATATCCCACAACCGATGAATACTGCCGGCTGTCCGTATGCCCCTCTACTATAACTTTATTCGGCAGTTGGCCGATTTGCCGTGCTATGGTCCGCAATACATTCTCCGCCTCCGGTTTCAGTTTTGCGGTCCCGATATCGAAAAAGATCGACTCCGTCGTTTCAAGCAGCTCTATCCGCAAGCCCTCCTCGATAATTTCAAATGTAATCTGATCGAGAAAGATCTCTGCGTGCGGGCCGTCTCCTACTTCACGAAGGATTTCATGTCCCATCCTCATCAACCGGTTTTGTTGCGCCTGTCGCATTGCATCTTCAGAGATAGGCGGGGTCAGGACAGGTCTTTCACTACCATCGAACATTCCCGCACCTCCTTTTCGGACGGCGTCCATATATCCCGACGGATCCTGGAAATACTCCGCAACGGCATGCTTCACATCGTCGCCTGCCGCCAACACCCAAAGTACAATAAACAATGCAAGCATAGCGGTCACAAAATCCGCGTACGCTACTTTCCATGAGCCTCCATGATGTCCATGTCCGTGGGATTTCTTTTTAACAATCCGAATGGGAATTTCATTTTCTTTGTTATTCATCTATGGCTTTCTCTTTATCCTTTCAGTGATCGAACGGCCTTTTCGGTTTCTTCGAATGACGGACGCACATCTTCGTATATAACCCGGCGCGCGAACTCTACAACCATCACGGGAGCGTTTCCTTTTGCATACGCCACAACAGCAGATTTTATGCACTCGAGATAACGCCCTTCGGATTGCTGCAATGTTTCAAGGTTCGTCGCGAGCGGGAGTACAAATCCATAGGCGAGCAACACCCCCATCATCGTACCGACAAGCGCCGCGCCGACGTTTCGTCCGATAATTTCGACCGGTCCGTCAATCGCCTCCATCGCAAGGATGATACCGAGAACGGCCACGACAATTCCGATACCCGGCAATGAATCACCCAGTTTCTGTATCAATGCCGGCGCGTTTGCATCGTCCTGATGCTGGGTATCGATGTCCGCTTCAAGCAGCATTTCGATTTCATGCGGTGGAATACCGCCGCTTATCATCACCTTCATCGTATCGCAGAGATAATGCAAAGCGTGTTTATTGTTAAGAAGGAACGGATTCTTTTTAAAGATTGAACTTTCGGCGGGATTTTCCACATGCTGCTCCACATTGATCAACCCCTCACGGGTCGCGACGTGAAATAACTCGAATAATGTTTTCAGCAAGTTCAGATATTCTTCCTTCGTATAGCGTTCCCCCCCGAATATCATCTTTAAACCGCGCAGTATCTTTTTAAGTATGCGCGGAGGAGCAGCCGCCACAACCGATCCGAGCGCCGCACCGCCGATCATGATGAGCTTCGGTACCTGCAATATGAGCATGATATTGCCCCCGTAGAGTAAATATCCTCCGAGGATACCGATGATGACGATTAAAAAACCGATTACTACAAACATAGTTATTTCTCTCTCTTTTCGTTATTCTTGGTTTGAATCAATTTTGCCGCATGAACTATCATATCACGATTCACCTTCGATGCCGAGGTGTTCTGTTTTTGAATTTGTTCGTATAGTTCGGATCGAAATATTTTTATACCCTCCGGAGCCCGGATACCGAGTTTTACCTGACCGTTTTCGATCGCAACGACCGTGAGAAGAATATCTTCCCCGATTTGTATCGACTCTCCCTCTTTTCGTGTTAGAACAAGCATTCGGTTTTCCTCCGTTTAATTTTTATGCCGGGATAAAATCGGATAACGCATAGATAATGAATCGTCGGATAGGACCACCTGCTCGCCGGTCCGGGTCTTTTCGCTGATAACCAGCGGGCTGCGAAGATTGACCGTCGATTCTTCCGCTTTCGGACTCAACGATGCAATGAGAAATACCGATACTTCATCCTCTTTTTCAAACTTTGATTTATAATACGGAAGCAGATACGTCGGCTCGATGATCGGGAAGCTTAAATCTTCGCCTTCGAGAGATATCAACCAGCGGAAGGGCTCCGTCTCCCCGTCATGCACAATGACAAATTTTCTGTACGATTCAAATCCGATAATGCCGCGCGGAAACTCTACGACGTGCTTTTCATCATACTCAAATTCGCCAAATTGTCTGTTCGTGTGTTTCATCCTGAGTTACTCCGTTATGTTAACGTAAAAAATTAAGTAATGTCATAGGCAATACCCGGGCTCCCGTTTGTAATGAAGCCTGCAACATAAGCTCTTCGTTTTTCAACTTCATTATCGACTCCGCGATATCGGCATCCTGCTCCATCGAAAGCAGCGCCATGAGATGATTCTGCTGCTCGATAAGCTGCGTCTCGATGTTATAGAGACTTTGCATAATGAGTCCTACCCGGCTCGACTGTGAAAGGACGATATCGTGAATGGCGCTCACTTGCTCTATGTCGTCTTCACCCGGGAATTCCCCCGCGTTGAGCCGGTCGCGAAGATTCACCAATATATCGAACAGCTCCGTCCCACGGAATGCATCCTCACCGTTAATATTCACCGTTTGTTTGACACCGTCGCTTATCGGGTATTCGATTTTTCCGCCCACTCCATTCGGATGGAGCGTAACGGCCGATCTGTCCTCATTGATAATATACGGCTTATGCAGAGTATTCGTACCGCCGAATATATATTTTCCGTTGAACTTCATTGTGGCCATACTATGCATTTCGTTTATCAATTCATCGATCCGCCCGGCATACACCGACAGTTCCTGCGACCGTGTCGGATTGCCTGCAGCCGTCATAATTTCCTTGACCTCGATAATATAATTGGAAATGGCATCCAGTGCCGAATCGGTCACGGCTATCATCGCGTTTCCGTCGGATATATTGCGCTGGTACTGCTGATTTCGCTCAAGCGCACGCTCCAATCTGAGGATCGAATCTGTTGCCTGCGGATCGTCCGAGGATTTCAGCACACGCTTGCCCGTCGCCAGCTGCGATTGCAGATCGATGATCCGCTCGCGATTTTTATTTAAATTGGTCATGTAATTGAATATGAAACTATTATCGGGAATTCGCATAATCTTACACCATGTTTATGATTGATTGAAACATTTCGTCGACGGTCCGCACAACGCGTGCCGAAGCTTCATAGGCCCGTTGATATTTTATCAAATTCGTCATCTCTTCATCAATGGAAACACCGGACACAGATGCCCGCTGGTGTTCCAGTTGATTCAGCACCATCGTCTGGGACCGTATGATACTTTCGTTCGAATTAATACGCGAGCCGATGTCGCTGACAATAGCATTATAGAACTGATTGACCGATAACCGGTTATCATTGAACAGCAGCTCATCGGGTATATCGGATAACGCGAGCGCATTCGCGTTATTGCCAGAGGTACCGTCCGCTGAAGCGGCGATATTCATAATGTCATTCACAATGGCTTCGTTGACGCGAATATTCCCCGCATTCGTTCCCTCAAAGAATGAAATGCCGGTCGTCGGCGGATCGCCGATGCCGTACCCGCCCGCGTGAACCTCATTGACCCTTTCGAGGATTTCCGCGGCAAGCTGATCGAGACGATCCAGAAAATCCGGCACCTCCTTGTTGTACATACTGAGAACACCGTGTAATTCGCCTCCGGTGATGTTCATTGCACGACCGTTCAGCTCATTGATTATACTGATGGTCGAACCGTCTCCCTCCGCACGTAACGTCACCGCACCTGCCCGGGAGGCAATAACGGTACCACCTAATGAGATGAGAACGGATCCGTTACTATCTTCCGATGCGTGAATGTTCGCAAGTTTTGATAATTCATCGATCAGCAGATCGCGCTGGTCTTTTAAGTCGGCAGGTTCAAGTCCCTTTGCCTGCGTATTCGTTATTTCAATATCGAGCCGGCTGATCTCCTTTGTAAGCTCATTTATACGGTTCACTTTCACATTCACCTCGTTTGTCAGATCGTCCCGTAGCTGGTGCAGTCCGGTACTGAGCCGGTTAAATGATTGTGTTAATAACAGACCTTGCTGCAAGACCGCGTTACGGGAGGAACTCTCTTCCGGATGGGTTGCCAGATCCTGGAATGAATTAAAGAATCTCCCCAGAGCCGCACTCAATCCCGCTTCCGAAGGTTCATTAAATATAGATTCAATCTGGCCGGTGATACGATATTTGATTTCGGCTTCACCGAAGCTGTCGTTCGCCAGCCGTATCTGTTGATCAATGAACCGCTCCCGGATTCTGCCGATATGCGTTGCCTGTACACCGGTACCCAGCATACCCGCCTGGGTGCGCAGAGCTAAGCTCGGTTCGAGGAGGACCCGCTGGCGTGAAAACCCCGGCGTCGAAGCATTTGCTATGTTATGTGAGGCAACGTTAATACCGAACCGCTGACTTTGCATAGCCCGTTTTGCCGCTTCCAGTATACCTGATAAACCTGACATTACGACATCCTTTCCCTGATCATATTTTCTGATCGATCAACCGTTTCGAGTAATTTTCGGTCAGTATCCGTACATTTTCCTGAATGAAACTCTGTGTATTATCTATCAAACGATCATTTTCCTGATTCAATTGTAATACTTTTTCCGATGCGTCGCGAATCCGATCGCCTAATTGCTCAAGTTTCTCCGCGTAATCGGGAGACAGGTGTTTCGCGATCTCGCGCAGCGTAACAACCACAGGGGGATCCCCGGGGTTCTGTATCCCCTGCTCGCGCAGAACGGAGGATACGATTTGCATCCTTTCGTTTTCAAGGGATTCTATCGGTTCCAGGAGCTGATTTTGACGCGCTATACCCTCATGCAACCCATCGAGATTATAATAAATAATCGCCTGTTGTTGAAACTGCAACGCCTCGATCATCGATTCGATTATCTCAACTTGCTTCTGTAGGACTTCAATTAATTGATCAGTTGTTTTCATTATTGCTTTGCTCCTGTTCGGTGAAATGTCTTTGATAACGGAATACCCGTTCTATGTAAGCTTTTGTTTCCGGGAACGGCGGTATACCGTTATAGCGATTCACGTTTCCCGGACCGGCATTATACGCCGCGAGTGCCAGAGATATATCCCCGTTGTGCATCTCCAGCATTTTCTTTAAATATTTGCTTCCGCCGTAAATATTTTCCTTCGGATCCCACACATTACGGACACCAAGATCGGCAGCGGTAGAGTCGATCAGCTGCATCAATCCCTTTGCATTTTTATTTGATAATGCATCGGGCCTCGCAGCGGATTCGGCCGCAATCACTGCCTTGATGAGACTTCTGTCGAGACCGAATGTCGACGATGCTTCGTTAATGTATACATCGTATTGCCGTAAACGATCATTCAATGTTTTCCCCTGTGCAGCGGTTCCGGGGAAAGGAATTGATTGCGGAATCTTTCCGGTAGCCACCGGCGGGGCAGGTACGGGCACCGGTAATTTCGCCGGTTCACGTGTCAGATCATCACCGGTGATCTGCTTATAAAGCATTTCCGCCAACCCAAACCTGCTGCTTCCGCTCATATGTCGGGCAAACTCAATATCGAAGACTCCTTCCATGACATCGCCGCCGAAACTGTCGCCGAACATACCGGTAGTCGACAGAGAGGAACGCATGCTCTTCAGCATATGTCCCACAAAAATCGCCTCGAAATCTTTCACGGCACGTTGGAGTCTCAGCTTTTCCTTTTCGTCAAGTCCGGCACCTCTCGCAGTCGATATGTTGGTATTTATTTCCATCGTTTTCATTCTTGTTTCTATCAGATGATGAGCAGTTCACCTTTCAATGCCCCGGCTTCTTTCAATGCCTGGAATATTGCAATTATATCGCGGGGGGCGACCCGCAATTCATTCAATGCCGCCGCAATGTCCTGCACCGTCGTTGCTCCCTCGATCGCTACCACCGTGGCCGGATCGAATTCCATCGCAACGGTTGTCATATCGGTTACAACCGTCTGTCCCTCGGAAAACGGCTGAGGCTGAGATATCACCGGCATTGTCTGAATTTCAATATTTATACCGCCGTGTGAAATCGCGACAGGCAGTATACTTACGTTACCACCGACAACAACGGTTCCGGTTCTTTCGTTGATGACCACCTTTGCGGCGACATCCGGAGTTACTTCCAGCGATTCGATAAGCGATACAAACTGGACTATGCGTCCGTCCTGAAGAAATGCCTCCGGGATATTCACCAGGACAGTCGTGGCATCCATTGCCATTGCGGATTCTTCATCACGAACGAACGAGTTGTTAATGGCATCTGCGATCCTGTTTGATGTCGTAAAATCGGGTTCACGCAGGACAACCGATACCGCGCCCTCTCTCTGGAATTCCGTCGCTATCGAGCGCTCAAGTATTGCACCTCCCGGGATTCTTCCCGTTGCCGTATGATTTCGCCTCACTTCACTTCCGCCCTCACGGACGCCCATACCACCGACGGATATCGGCCCCTGTGCGACGGCGTATACCTGTCCGTCGGTACCCGATAACGGAGTCAACAGAAGGATGCCACCCTGCAGACCGGTTGCGTCTCCGATCGATGATACGATAACATCGACAATGCCCCCTTCTTTGCTGAAAGCAGGGATCGTCGCGGTCACCATGACTGCGGCGGTATTTCGCATCCGTACATCACCGGTCGGGACGGTAATACCAAACCGCTTCAACATGCTCTCAACCGATTGCTGCGTAAAAGCAGCGCGATGCGTATCGCCAGTTCTGTTCAATCCGACCACGAGTCCGTATCCGATAATCTGCTGTCCCCGGACACCCTGCACATATGCGATATCCTTAATGCGAACCTGAGCATCGGCAGCAACGGCAGTTAGCATAAGAAGAATGACCATGACCTGTATTATGACACGTAATTTCATGATTATCCTCTCTCTAAAATAACCAGTGGAAAATGCGGGTAAAAATTCCGGGCTTTCTTGTTTTATGCACGGAACCCGAGTCTTCAAAAGCTATTGTTGCATCCGATATCGAGGAAGAAAAGATAGTATTGTCAGACTGGATATCTTCATGACGAATGACCCCCGCAATTCTTATCACCTGCTTCTGGTCGTTTACCATTATTGTTCTGCTGCCGTTAATGTGCATATCACCATTCGGGAGTACTGTTTCCACGCGTGCGGCTATCTGAGCCCGGACCGATCCTCTGCTTGACACGGCACCTTCGCCACGGAACTGGTTACCGGTTCCGATAGAAAATCCGAGATCCGTAGACTTGTCCCCCGGAAGATTGCCGGAAGCTCCCATCGAGACATCGCTGCGCCGCGATGTGGCTGTCCTCGAATCATTGCTTGCACTCGATGTTTCAACCACCAGGACAGTGATCACATCACCGACCTGATAGGCCTTTTTGTCCGAAAATAGTGATCTGCTGGCATTTTCTCTCATATCCTGAGAAGATGCACCGGAGATACATAAAAGTACTCCTATTAGTATTATCGGCAGATTTCTAAAAATATTTAATTTTTCCATAGTATTACCTCATTTCCCTTTCACTGACAAGTTCAACTCTTGTACTGTCTATAACTCTTGCACGCAAACGATCATGTGTGCCGTCGCGCTGAACCGAAATGATATCCCCTATCCTGCCTTCCTCACGGGAAACTCCGCTGGTGGTAACCACCACGGGTCCCGAACGTACCTCTACTATTACCCTGCTTCCGACCGGAATGACGGGAACTTCTTCAAGCATCGAACTCCTGATGATGACACCTTCCTGGACAATCCGGTTGGTTCGCATGTTGTGCAGTTCACCGGTCGACGTGATTATATCACCCGGAAGAGCGGTCGTTTCAACCCGAATCCGCACAAAATCACTTTCATCAACGGTTGTATGGCGGGTCAACGCGTTTGCAGTCATATAAACATCGGCATATCTGCGAATACGCATCGAAACCACAATACGGCGCTCGAGCTTTCCGTCGGCAATGATATCCACCGGCAAACTAATATTACCGCGGAACGCAATCCCCCTGTCAGGGTTGATTTCGAGGTCGAATTCCCGTGCGTCGATTGCAATCGATGACGGTATACTTCGGAATTCGATCTCAAACCTTTCCTCCGGATCGTTTACTTGTGCCGACACGTATTCTGTAATCACTTCTTCGATATCGCTTTTTGTGACGACAACTTCAGACGAAGTGTGAAACAGTACTATGCATGCGATGATGAAGTTCATAGCGGTTTACCGTTTAAGATTGTTTGCCATTTGCAGCATGTCTTCGACTGTTTTTATTGTTTTTGAGTTTATCTCATATGCCCTCTGGGCTACTATCATACTTACCATTTCCTCAACCACATCGACGTTGGATGCTTCGAGATATCCCTGAAGCAATTCGCCGAAACCTTCACTCGCCGGTGTTCCCCATATCGGCGTACCGGAAGCAACTGTTTCTACAAA
>SLQE01000434.1 GCA_007131635.1 Bacteroidota bacterium
CAAACGATCCCGACCAACTGCGGAACGGATTCTATTATATAGAGAATCTCCCGTTCGGTGATACGCTCGATGTGTTTCTGGAAGCGCCGGGCTATTATCCGGATACGACAAGGATTTTTATAAGAAGCGATTTCTTCAGTTTTAAAGATATGTCGTTGTTATCGAGTCAACCGCCATATGTCATTAAAACTGATCCGGATGACGGAGCAACGGGCGTCCGACCCGTCGGTTGGCTGCGAATCACGTTTAATCGTCCGATGAACCGGGATTCGGTCGAACAGGCAATAACAATATCGCCGGAGATTGAAGGGTTAACCTGGATGTGGACCAGCGATAATACACAGACCGGCTTTTCGCGTCAGCTACTGGATTATCTGACCGAGTACACGATAACAATCGGCGAAGGTGCGGAAGACGTTCACGGCCACAAATTCGACGGCAATAAAGACGGTGAACCGGGGGGTGAGTTTGTGTATTCGATTACTATCGGTCCGGAGGATACCGACCCGCCGGTCCTCGTGAAATCCTATCCCGATTTTACCGAGGAGGAACATGGAATTTCTCTCCGGCCTATACTCCGTTTTGAGTACGATGAAGAGGTAATCGAAGAATCGATCACCGATGAATCAATAAAACTCCTGGCGGCCGATGCATCGGAGGTGCCCGGAACAATTGCATCCTATCTTGTCGGGGATAGGAGTGTTATCCACTTCTTCCCCTCGGAGGATCTTGAAATGGCGGCGGGTTATACCGTTATAGTCAGCCCCGGTTTGAGTGACCGGTACGGTAACGAAACGACAAAAGAAATCCGGTTTGGTTTTGCTACTGGGACGACCGACATACTTGAATCAAGAGGTATCGATAATTTTAACGCCGGCGTCGGTTCGTGGTGGCAGCCTCAGGGAAGCGGAAGCACCCTGGGTATTATAACGGAAGAAACGTCCCGTGAGCATGATACGTTGTTTGTCAACCATCTGACGGGAAGCACCGGTTCGATGCGTGTAAACTACGGATGGGATACCGATGCCGGGTCGCATTTGATCCGCGTGCATTCCCCGCCGTCCAGCAGTGCAACATCGGTGAAATTCAACGATGATTATATCCTTCAGGCCTATGTTTTCGGCGACGGGTCCGGCAACAGATTACGATTCGTACTGGAAGATGGTCCCGGTCATCTGGAAGCGAGTCAATGGTATACTGTCGATTGGACCGGCTGGAAATTGGTCGAATGGAATCTTAAAAATGACCCTGTCTATGGATGGGCGCGTGGTGGAAACAGTGTGCTCGAGGGAACGCTGGCAGTTGAAAGTTTGCAATTTACCTATACGCAGGATTCGCCGAATATAGGATTTATGAATTTTGATGATTATCGTGTTGTAAAGAAAATAACGGTCGGTGTCGAGGAGATTGCCGGTGCCGTTCCTGAGCAGTATCACCTTCTGCAAAACTATCCGAATCCGTTCAATCCGTCGACGAGCATCAGATACTCGATACCCGAACAGAGTCACGTGAAAGTTGATATATTCAATCTTCTCGGTCAGCGTGTGACGACGTTAGTGAACGAAACACTCACGGCCGGAAACTACGAAGTTACGTGGCATGCAACGGGTGCGTCGGGAACATATATATATCGGATCGAAGCGGTGTCGCTGACGAACCCCGACAACCGGTTCGTCGATGTAAAACGGATGGTGTTGTTGAGATGATTCGTTGCAATATGCCCAAAGCATGCCCGTCACTTACCGTAAGAGTTGAAATGATAGCGTATCGGTAAAATGACATAGTTTTAAGTAATAGTGACGGGCATGTTCAGATGGGTCGTTCTTTAGACGGATCGTTCGATTAAAAATGACACATTAATTTGGGTTTATCCGACAATCTTGTGGATAAGAAAATAAGAGGTTTTCCTGAGCAGGTACTTATGTCTAAAAATACCGTAAATACGGTATTGTGATAATGCAAGAGAATTTATACATTTTTCGATATTTAAGTCCATCGCTCGATTTGTGGGACTTTCCTGTGGAGGTACATTCGATACACAGTTAGATAAATTGCATTTGATTCCGATTTACAATACTATAAAAAAACCTTATTCATTGTCTTTAACCTTAGTAGCATTGGATCAACCCCAAGACATAAACCTTATTACCTCATTTTGAAAATAAAATCACATGCAAATTCAGTATCATAACTTGTATACGCATTTTATATTAACGACAATAAACCGATCGCCACTTATCAATGAAATGCACAGAAATAGGATTGAGAAGTATATGACAGGGATTGTAAACAATCTTGATTCCCGTATGTATGCAATATTTGCGAACCCGGAGCATGTTCATATGTTGATCTCACGATCACCAAAGATATCAGAGGATGAAATAGTGACTACTATTGCCGATAGTACCCGAAGATTCATTCATGATAATAAGATGTGTAAAGGAAGGTTTTCATGGCAGAATTCAGCAGCTGCTTTTTCGATTTCCAAATCGGAAATAGATAGATTGTGTAAATATATTCTGACTCAAGCTGAACATCACCGAAAGGTAACTTTTCAGGAAGAGTACAAAGAGCTCATGGATTACTATCAAAAAACCATCAA
>SLQE01000436.1 GCA_007131635.1 Bacteroidota bacterium
AACTTCAGGCGGAATTTCAGAATTATCATCTCGTTGCCGATTATCATGCGTTAACAACGAATCCCGATTCATCGAAGATTGCCGAATATACCACGGATATGGTTATCGACTGGCTGGCCGCTGGTATTGATCCGAATGTGAGTCCGATGTTCAGGCAATCGCAGATAAAAGCACATACGGAACTTCACCTGATCTTTTCGATGCTCATAACAACCGCACGGCTTGAACGAAATCCGACGCTCAAAGAGCAGGTCCGCGATTTAAAGCTTGATACCATTGCCTATGGACATCTCGGATACCCGGTGCTGCAAGCTGCCGATATCCTGCTGTATAAAGGAGAGGTCGTACCGGTGGGTGAAGATCAGCTGCCGCATATCGAAATAACCAGAGAGCTGGCGCGTAAATTCAATACCCTCTACGGTGGAGTATTCCCCGAACCGGAAGGCCGGCTTACACAATTTGCACGGTTACCCGGACTTGACGGGAAACGAATGAGTAAGTCGGTGGGTAATACAATATTACTGGCCGATTCGCCCGAAGAAATAAAAAAGAAAATGCGGACAGCAGTAACAGATCCGCAAAAGGTAAGAAGAAACGATCCCGGACGCCCGGATATTTGCCTTGTTTTTACGTACCATAATAAATTCAATATGCAGGAAGTACCTGAAATCAGGGCCGGCTGCGAATCGGGAGCACTCGGATGTGTTGATTGTAAAACACGGTGTGCCGCGAAGGTTATAGAATCGCTGGCTCCCTTGCGGGAAAAACGATTGCACTATGAGGAAAACATTTCAGAAGTAAAGGATATACTCCACGACGGCGAAAACAAAGCGCGGCTGAAAGCCGAACAAACAATGCACGACGTCCGCGAGGCGATGAATATGGGAATTGTCGGTGGATGATGATTGCTGATTACTGTTATTCGTGATCGGTTAATTGTTATTGTGGTATCAGATCAGTAACAAGAACTCTTAAACGTAAAATAATGTATAAAATCAAACTCCAGGATTTTGAAGGTCCGTTCGATCTGCTCTTGTTTTTTGTGAAACGGGATGAGCTGGATATCTATGATATCCCGATTGCGCATATCACAAAAGAGTTTTTAGAGTACCTCCAGATAATGAAATTGCTCGACCTCGACATTGCCGGCGATTTTATCGTCATGGCATCGATGTTAATGCAGATTAAAGCACGAATGCTCCTGCCCCGCGATGAAAATGCCGAGGAAGAGGAGGAAGATCCCCGTGCAGATCTCATAAAAAGACTGATTGAATATAAACGCTACAAAGAAATGGCGCATAAATTCGCACGGCTGGAGTTACAGCAGTCAAGACATCATAACCGTACGAACTTTGAGTATGATGAACGCGAGATTGAAGAAGATGAAGAAGAATTTATCATGAAAAACGTAACTCTCTTCGACCTTATCTCGGCGTTTAAGCATGCGATTGATAAAATGCCGAGGATAAGACACCACGATATCGAAAAGGTGCCGGTTACGGTCGAAGAGCAGATGGAGGTTATATTACATGAGATGGAAAAAGAAGGTAAGATTGACTTTTTCCGTCTTATATCAAAGATGAGACGGATCGAGATAGTGGTAACATTTATTGCACTCCTTGAAATGGCTCGTTCTAATCAGATCTCTTTTGAACAAAAAGCTGCATACAAAGATTTTGTCATACTGAAAAAGGCTTCGTAACGTCTGAATATATGGAAAACCAGCCACATACATCTCTCAAACGTGTCGTCGAAGGATTAATATTTGCTGCCGATGAACCGATCACTCCGAAGCAGATCCGTGAATTGATCGAAGGTGATTCGGCAAACGGGTATACCGAGACAGAGGGAGTATCGCCTCAAAAGCTCCGTACTCTGGTCGATGAGCTGAACGACGACTACGGTCGCCAATCGAAGCCATACCGTATCCAATCGATTGCAGGCGGATATATATTTGCTACGAACAAAGATGTTTCATCGTATGTCAGCAAACTCCACAAAGAGCAATCGAAGCGCCGGTTGACTCAGGCTGCACTGGAAACGCTGGCAATTATCGCATACAAGCAGCCAATCACGAAGATAGATTTGGAAACTGTCAGGGGGGTGCAATCGGACTATATCATTAAATCGCTGCTCGAAAAGGAGCTTATTACTATCGTGGGTAGACAGCAAACTGTCGGACGTCCGCTGCTGTATGGTACAACAAAACGGTTCCTTATACATTTTGGGTTGAATTCTCTCAATGAACTTCCCAAACCGCGGGAAATTGAGGAGCTCATCGGAGAGACTGAACTCGAGGTTGAAAAACGCTTGTTGGAACTCGAGAAGCAAAAACAGGAAGAACAGGAAGAGGGTCTCCAAAAACGCGAACGGAAACCTCATCCGCTGTCTGACGGCGTTACGGCCAAAATTATTCCTCTTAAACCCGAATATCGACCCGACAAAAAAATCGTAGAGTTTGTTAAGGAAGAACCAAAAGAAACGGTGGACCCGGAAGATAAACAGCAAACAAAGATAGAACAAAAAGATGTCGTTGATGAAACGGATGAGAGGGAAAAGGAAGAGCCGAAGAAACCCGCAGAAGAACCCGAAATAACGGTTGAAGGGGTTGGTGGTCCGGAGGCGGATGAAAAGAAAACTGTGGATGAACAGGAAGAAACAGACGAACAAGCAGAACACCCCGAACCGGAACCGGTACGGAAAGAAGAAATAAGCATACCGGTTGATGATGAATCTGCTGTTCACGAAGTACAGGAAGCTGAAATGGAAGGGGAATTAATCGAATCAGGTTGGAAAAAATGGAAGAACAAAATCGTAAAGATAATCAAGAAAATATTCGGTTAAATAAATTTTTATCTCAGAGCGGTGTGGCATCGAGACGCACATCGGATGAGCTTATTACACAGGGACGCGTCCAGGTGAACGGACAAGTTGTAAAACAGCTCGGAGTCCGCATCGATCCGAACAAAGATAAAGTGACCGTGGACGGACAACCCGTTCGTCTCCCCGAAAGCTATGCGTATGTTTTACTGAACAAACCCAAAGATGCAATAACGACCGTCAAAGATGAACAGGGACGACATACGGTGATGGATCTCGTACCGTTGGCCGGTAGATTATATCCCGTCGGCCGACTGGACCGCAACTCTACCGGTGTTCTCCTTCTCACGAATGACGGGGAGCTGGCTCACCGGCTGATGCATCCGCGGTCTGCCGTTGAAAAGGCATACTATGTGCGTCTCAATAAGCCATTGCATGAAAACGACAGAAAAAAATTATTACGCGGTGTACGAATAGACCGCAGACCCGCACGCGCCGAGGAAGTTACCATTATAGAAAAATCGAAACGGATCGAGGTCGGTGTGGTATTGCACGAAGGAAGGAACAGGCAAATAAGAAAAATGTTCGAGGCACTTGCATACGAAGTGAGAGCGCTTGACCGGGTGGTGTACGGAGGAATAACCTGTCAGGGATTGAACAGAGGCGCGTGGAGATATTTATCGAAAAAAGAAGTGGCGGCATTAAAGTCGCTGGTAAAATTATAGCAGAAACGAATAGTATCGAGAACAGAAAATATGTCAGATCATCGGCAACCGGATCAATCCGAAGAAAAAAAGCTCTATCAACATGAAGTGAACGAGTTACTCAAGCGTCGCCGTGTAGAGCTGGATGAGTTAAAGCAAAGCGGCATGAATCCGTATGGATATGAATATGATGTGACGGGTTATTCAAAATCAATAATTACGGAATTCAGGGATGATGATCCTCCTAAACGGTTTCGGATCGCGGGCAGAATTATAAGTATGCGAAAAATGGGAAAAGCGTCGTTTATGCACATACAGGACCGGGATGGACGAATTCAGCTCTATCTTCGTAAAGATGTTCTCCATGAACGGTATGCAGTCATCAAACTACTTGATATCGGCGATATAATCGGTGTGGAGGGAGAGGTCTTCCGCACAAAGATGGGGGAAGTTTCCATAAAAGCCGATGCTTTTGAAATCCTCGCTAAATCATTACGACCGCTGCCGGTCGTAAAAGAGAGAACCACCGAGGACGGTGCTATTACCCGGTATGATCCGTTCTCCGATAAGGAACTTCGATACCGTCAACGGTACGTGGATTTGATCGTTAATCCCGATGTCCGGGATGTTTTTATAAAACGTGCCCGCATAATAAAGTTTATACGTAACTATCTCGATACCCGGGGGTACCTTGAAGTTGAAACTCCGGCTTTGCAACCGGTCTATGGCGGTGCCGCAGCACGTCCGTTCACAACGCACCATAACGCACTCGATATGAAGTTGTATCTGCGTATTGCCGATGAATTATATCTGAAACGGCTGATTGTGGGAGGATACGACGGCGTATATGAAATCGCGAAAGATTTCCGGAACGAGGGTATGGACCGCAACCATAATCCGGAATTTACCATGCTTGAATTCTATGTTGCCTATAAGGACTACAAATGGATGATGGATTTTGTCGAACGCATGATCGCGGATTTAGTGCAGCATCTACATCAGACAACGGAAATACCGATCGGTATGCATACCATTGATTTTCGTCCTCGGTGGAAACGCGTAACCATGAGCGGGGCAATTAAAGAACATACGGGCATAGATATAGAGACGACAGATGAAGATGCTTTGCGTGACGCTGCCCGGCAACACGGTTTAGAACTCGAACCATCGGCCGGCGCGGGAAAGATCATCGATAAAATTTTCAGTGAATTTGTCGAACCAAAACTCATGCAACCTACGATAGTGATGGATTATCCCGTGTCGATGTCACCTCTCGCAAAACCGCATCGTGAGAAATCGGGTATGGTGGAACGGTTTGAAGTGATTGTGAACGGACAGGAAATCTGTAATGCGTTCAGCGAATTGAACGATCCCGTTGATCAGCGTGCACGGTTTGAAGAGCAGATGAACCTGCGTGAACGTGGTGACGAAGAAGCGCACGTGCTTGATGAAGATTATCTCCGCGCACTCGAGTACGGTATGCCGCCGGCAGCGGGATTAGGAGTGGGTATCGACCGGCTTACCATGTTGCTTACGAATCAGGAATCAATCCGTGACGTTATCCTTTTTCCGCAGATGCGGCCGGAAGGGAGATAGTGCCATGATCAGTGTTATCATTCCAACGCTCCGCGAGCGAAGATTAATCGAACAGGCTCTGCGACAGTTTGACGATGAGATCAGAACGAAATATGATATTGAAATTATTGTCAGTGACGGCGGAAGCGACGATGGTACCGTGCAAATAGCAAATGAGCTCGCGGACAATGTCGTTATCTACAATGGCGAAGCACGGCAGACTATTGCCGGCGGGAGGAATGCGGGCGCTGCTGAAGCAAAGGGGGACCTGCTTTTTTTCCTGAACGCCGATACATTGATAGACGAACCGGCCCGCTTTTTCGAAAGTATTCTGAAAATCATGAGCGATCCGAAAGTACTCGCACTGACGTGTTACGTCGGTATCTATCCGGACGAGGAAAAACTTTCGGATAAAATATTTCATGGTTTTTGCAACAGGTTTTTTGATCTGGTGAATGCCGTCGGCATCGGAATGGGTCGCGGAGAATGCCATGTTATCCGGCGTACAGTATTTGAAGATATAGGACAATATAACAGTGTCCTTGTCGCCGGCGAAGACTTCGATCTTTATTCACGTATTCGACGCAAAGGGAAGATTACATTTATGCGTGATCATTATGTCTATGAATCTCCCAGGCGATATCGCCGGTATGGATATCACCGTGTTGCAATCGATTGGTTTATTAATGCGATATCGGTTAAATTATTCAAACGATCTGTTATCAACGAATGGAAGCCTATCCGGTAAGGGAGCGTGTATTGGCGCGATTATATGTATTATTCATAACATTTCTTCTGGTAAGTATCTGTGCGCTGCAGTCACACGCCCAAATAGAACTTGTGCCCGCTGAACATGAAGTCTATACTTTTTTAAAGCGGTTACAGATCAAAGGGGTCCTTACCGGACAGTATAGCTCATCCTTCCTTCCGATCGACAGGCGAACAGTTGCAAAACATCTCAGCGATGTTATAGAGAACCGGGATAGGTTATCCCGCGCGGAAAATTCCGCTCTGGAACGATACACAACGGAGTTTTCGTATGAGTTGGGATTACCCCGCGAAGAACGCATTTCAATTATACATAACGGACTTACGGATATTTTCAGCGCACGGCAAAAATATTTATACCGGTATGAAGATGAAAAAGCCGTGATAAGCTCCGATATTTATTTAGCAGGGGAATATCAGTACCGTGATATTGGAACAATTCCCGATACGTATGCGTCTCTGTGGCAAATCGGAGGCGGATTATCGGGAACAATAAGTAATTGGCTTGGTTTTTCACTTCACGCGGTCAATGGATATGTCGGTGGCTCGCGTGAACTTGGAAAACAAAACATTGAAGTGGCTCGTTCGTATAAGATAGAGGAACCCGATTCACGGTTTTATGATTTTACGAGAGGGCATATACGTGCGGCTAATGAATGGGGAAGTGTGACAATCGGAAGAGAACGTTTGATCGGAGGGAACGGAGCTTTACGGAGTACACTGCTTTTCTCTGACTATGCGCCAAAAATCGATTATATCGGATTGAATTTGCATTATAGTCGATTCTTCTTTAATTTCTTCCATGGATGGTTACTCGGTGAAGGGAAATTTATTTTTTTGGATGACGGCATTCGCACCATGCACTTCCCGGAGAAATACCTGTCTTTTCATCGGTTCGGAGCGTTTTTCTTCGATGCCCGGATGCAGATCGCAGTATCGGAAATAATTGTGTATGGAGATCGCGGTGTCGAGATTGCATATTTAAATCCTTTTTTGTTCTTTAAATCTGTAGAACATAGTTTCCGTGACCGCGATAAAGCGATGCTCGTATTAGATATGCAGATTCGTCCATACCCGGGGATTGAATTATACGGCGATCTGCTTATAGACGATCTTGCATTTGATAAGCTTGGCACGGATTGGTACGGGAACCAAATTGCCTATCGGGTGGGTGGAAATGCTACTCCTCCGATGGGAAATTTGACATTGAACATTGATTATGTCAGAATCCGGCCCTATGTATACACGCATCGTATATTTTTCAACAGCTATGAGCATGCGGGCTATCCTATCGGTCATCCGCTGGGACCAAATTCAGATGCGTTAACGGTGCGACTGAATCAGATGTTGTCGGGCAGGTCGGGTGTGGAATTATATTATTCGGGAACCCGAAAAGGACACAACATCACCGACGGGGAAGGTAATGTGGTACGTAACGTGGGAGGAGATATTTCACAGGGGTATAGGTTAGAGGACAGTGAAGATGCCTCTTTTTTAGACGGCAATCTGGAAAAGGCCCGTTTATTTGGTATTTTGATTAGATATGAATTCTTCCACCAGTTTTTTTTGATTATGGGGTATGAGCTTCGTAATCGCGAAGAAATCTGGCATGAGCAAACTTTTCGGGATCATTTTATGTTTGGTAAGGTAGTGATTTCCCTGTGATTTAAAACATAGGACATGTATAATAAAAAGTGTAATTTAGTAATCGTGTATTGATTGGAAAGAGGGATTATGAAACGACGTATTTCTGTTCCGATGGTTGTGTTTCTGGTGGTCACGGCGATGTTTATAGGCACGCAGTATAACAGCCTGATTTCCGGAACCAACATATATGAACAACTGAAAAAGTTCAACGAAGTCATAGCGTACACTGAACGCTATTATGTGGAGGACATAGACTCCGAGAAACTGATCGAAGAAGCGATTAAGGGAATGTTGCTGTCACTCGATCCGCATTCAGTGTATATTCCCGCCAAACAGATGCAGCGGGTACAGGAGGAATTTCGGGGCAGTTTCGAGGGTATCGGAATTCAATTCGAAATACTTCGGGATACAATAAACGTCGTCACTCCGATTACGGGCGGCCCAAGCGACCGGCTCGGAATCCAGTCGGGAGATCGTATCATAAGGATCGACGGCGAGTCCGCTATCTACCTGACCAACGAAGATGTTCAGTCAAAATTACGGGGTCCGAAAGGAACAAAAGTTACGGTTGATATCCTCCGTCCCGGTTTGAGTGATATACTCCAGTTTGAAATCGTCAGGGATCAGATCCCTCTTTATACGGTCGATACCTCTGTTCTTTATGATGATAAGACGGGGTACATCCGTGTTAATCGGTTTGCCGCAACCACACACTCCGAGTTTATGAGTGCAATGGAAAAACTGAGTCAACAGGGTATGGAGAGATTAGTACTCGATCTTCGGAATAATCCCGGAGGGTATCTCGAGGAAGCATTCAAGATGGCCGACGTATTCCTGCCGGGCGGAAAGAAAATTGTTTACACAAAAGGGCGTCAACCTCAGTTTAACGAGGAATACCGTGCATCCGGGCGAAGCAGATTCGCTGATCTTCCCCTGATTATTCTGATAAATCCAGGCTCTGCATCCGCAAGTGAAATCGTATCGGGTGCGGTTCAGGATTGGGACCGTGGATTGATAGTCGGAGAGCGAAGCTTTGGCAAGGGACTGGTGCAGCGGCAGTTTGAACTACGCGACGGTTCGGCATTCCGTCTAACGACAGCGAAGTATTTTACACCGAGCGGCAGGTTAATTCAGCGTCCGTATGATCAGGGTGCGGATGCGTACCGCCTCGAGGCGTTTCACAGAGCCGAAGACACCGATGATGATATCGGACTTCTTGAGGTTGATACAACTCAGCAGCCTGTTTATTATACGGACGGTGGGCGTATTGTCTATGGAGGCGGAGGCATTACACCGGATATTATCGTAGAAAGCTCCCGGTGGTCCGAACTCGGAACACGCATAATCTCACGAAATTTGGTGAGATTATATCATACGGAGTATATGGAGCGGTACGGTCAGGCATTGCAGGAACAATTTAAAGATGACCTTGCGGCATTCCGGACAGAGTTTACAGTAACACAAGAACATTTCGAAGACTTTATTCGTTTTGTTGAACAAAATGATGTCATCGTAACAGAAGAGCATCTCGAAACGGACGGTGACTACTTAAAGTCATTTCTGAAAGCTGAAATCGGTCGATCGATTTTCGGTAACGACGGATGGTATCTGAGCCGGCTTGAAGTAGACGAACAATTTCAGCGGGCAGTAAGTTTGTTCCCTGATTTACAGAGATTAATTTCTGCGTCGATAGCGCAGTAGGAACGGGAGCAGCAGGAAAATTATGGGACGATTTTTTGTGAGTGCGATTGTCATTGCTCTTTTCTGGACGGTATCTTTGCCGTATCCAAGGGAATCGGATATCGACCTTGCTTTTGAGTGGAAGGCCGGAAATGAGGATGTTTTCAAAATCGGTGAAGAGTTGGTGTATAACGTGCGGTACGGCTTTATTAGTCTGGGGAAAATAACGGTCACTATTACCGGTGTAAGAGAAACAAGCAACGGTCCTTTATATCAGGCAACAGCCGATATTGCATCGTACTCGGGTGTACCTTTTGTTTCACTGCATCATATTTATTCCACCGAGATGAATCCGTTGTTTTATTCGGAGTGGTTTCAATCTCTCGAAAAAACTAAAGATCAGTGGGATCTCATGAGGCTTTACTTCGATTACGATCATATGAAGGTTCTTGTCGAAGAAGGGGTGCCGGGGAATGAAGAGTTAACCGATACACTCGAAATCGATAATTATTTTCAGGATGGCTTATCGTTGTTCTATTTTGCGAGAGGATTTATCGGTACGGATGAAAATCGAACGATACCAACGCTTGTAAATAAAGATGTTGTGACGACTGATTTTGTCTTTAACGGGGAGCGGACATCGAGAAAATTGAAAGTGGTAGATTATCCCGTCGAGGTTATTGAATTAACGGGACGTGCAAATTTCAGCGGTGTCTTTGGTATGACGGGTGCATTCAGAGGATGGTTTACAAATGATTACGCAGCCATCCCCATCGAGGCCAAATTGCGAGTCCTCATAGGGAATGTTACCGTAGAATTAATCGAATGGAATCGCTCAGGATGGACCCCTCCCAAATACGCGAACAACAGATAATAGCATACAAGGGTATTGCACCCCGGTTACACGAGACTGTATTTATCGCTGCCGGTGCCCGTATCATCGGTGATGTCCGGATGGGTGCCGATTGTTCCGTATGGTTCAATGCCGTGGTTCGCGGTGATGTGAATAGTATAAGGATCGGTGAACGGGTGAATATACAGGATCTCTGTATGTTGCACGTTACGCATAAAAAATTTTCACTTACAATTGATTCAGATGTTACCATAGGTCATAATGCAGTATTGCATGGCTGTACCATAAGGGATACGGTATTACTCGGGATGG
>SLQE01000241.1 GCA_007131635.1 Bacteroidota bacterium
GATGTAAACACCGGGAGGTGAAATGGGATTGGATGTCTTGATACGAACCCCGCTCACTCCCATATCTCATGCCTCCAGTACCGGGGCGGCCTCTCCGGTCTGACCTCCACGGTTATGATGTCGCTGAACTCCAGTCCGTTCCGGTCGGTGCTTACCACTTCGATGGCGTGCACACCGGGCGCCAACTCAGGCAGCTTTACCCGCCACAGGTGCATATTACGATCGGCGATGGATCTTTGCGGCTGCGGAGGTGCCGGTCCAAATCGACGTCCACTAAAAAGCTCCTGCCCCTGCGCCCTTTCATCACCAAGGGTGCTCTGATATGCATACCGGGCTACAGACAACTGACGGATGGTTGCAAACGGATCGGCCCACTCCGACCCTGTTTTACCCCGTTCGCCTGCCCCTTGCTGTGTACGCTCGAGTGTCAATACTTCGCCATTGGAAAGGGTTGCCTGCACAACAGTTTCGGCTGTCCCCGCCCATACATTCGCCGTAAGCCACACACTGCCGGTAAAATCTTCCGGTGTGAGGAGCTTTGTATCCGGTAAGTCATTTATTGAAAAGGGCGGAACAGCGTCTCTTTCTGAAGGTTGTTCGGAAAACCATTCGATAATGGCATCATACCATTCGCGAAAGGCCGGAGTATTCAGTCCGACCCATTGTCCGCGATACCTGCCTATGCGTGCACCGATATATCTTTCCCGGTACTCCGGGCCGTCAAAATCAATGTGAAAATATCCCATGGGCGCTCCCATTCGCTGAAGTGCCATCGGTACGCCGAATACATTAAAATCCCCCTGATACCATGCCCCGGAAGCGGCCCCGGCAATAATATGTCGAAATGGTAACTGACCTATGCCTGTATTTTCAGTCCAGCCTTCGAATAGCTGACCCGGAGAGTGATTTTCCGTCGTGTGGGTGTGGCCCGAAAATGACAGCGCTTCACGGCCCTGAACAATGTCATGAATTCTGGTTAGCTCGTCCGTCTGATGCTGTCCGCTTCCCGCATCGACAAAGGATACAAACGGAATATGACTATTTAAAACTATCAGTCTCTCCTCCGGAGTGTTTTCAATGAGTCCTTCAAGCCAGGTGAACTGTGTTTCTGTCAAACGCCCGTTGTAACTTGGAGGCCGGCCTGCTTCGCAGTTAATACGTCCCCGTGCCGCATCTTCCTCACCGCATGGATAGTAAATGTTGTCAAGCACCACAAAAAGCACATTTCCCATTTCGAACGCATAGTAGTTCGGACCGTAGATTCGGCGCCAGGAGTCTGCTTTATCATCATTTGTTCTCGCATCGAAGTCGATATCATGGTTACCGATCACCAGCCATTGGGGCATGCCTGTTACCGCTGCCAGTTCCAGCAGCCGATCCAGCAGGCCGAGATCGTCTCCGACTACATCGCCCAATTGGATCATGCAATCGCCCGGGCGGTAATCAGCTTCAAGAATCTCGGCAAACACACCATCCCTCAGCCAGCCCAACTGTTCGTTCGAATAGGTCTGAGGATCGGCCAGTACCGCGCACGAAAACTGCTGTCCGGCGGCACCCTCCCGGATCAACGGAAAGTTGACCCGTTCAGGGGCGGGCCCGGTATCGGGCAATCCGCCAAACCTCATATCATAGCCGGTTCCACCCTCTTTATGTACATAGAAAAACTGAGGCACCATCCGTTCATCGGTCGGAACCCTCCAGCCCGCGGGCTGAACGACGGTCAGGTTCATATCCTCCCGCACAGAGATTTCGTAAAGTCCGTTTTCATCGGTGCGGACCCACTCCAGACCGTTCGAAACCAACACGCCGGCAACACCTCTTTCACCGTCATCAAAAATTCCGTTTTTATCGGCGTCATAAAACACATATCCCGATATAGATTCCCCACCCGCACCTTCGCCGATGATTTGAGGAGACGCGATCCATTGCTGGCTGTATGTAGTATACGTAAAAAAGAGTGCGCCAAAAAAGAGAACTGAAATACTGCTTAGTATGAATCTGTTCATGTTTGAGATCTTTCGATATGGGTTTATGTGTAATAATTTTATTATGAAGGTAATCATTTTGAATAATTATCTAAATAATATCGAGGGAATTTAATAATTACTTAATATTCAGCTTTTCTCCTTTAGATTTTTCGATTTATTAATAACCTGTTCTTTGAGATCTGCTTTATATTTAATGAGGCTATCCCTGACGGAACCGTCCTGCACGGAAATTATTTGAGCCGCAAGAATACCCGCATTTTTTGCCCCGTTCAGAGCAACCGTCGCAACGGGTACACCTCCGGGCATTTGCAATATGGATAATACGGAATCCCAGCCATCGATGGAATTGCTTGATTTTATCGGCACGCCAACGACAGGCAGAGGGCTTATCGCAGCGATCATCCCCGGCAGGTGAGCTGCCCCGCCCGCACCTGCAATAATCACTTCTACCCCGCGATTATGGGCATTTGAAGCAAACTCAAATAGTTTATCCGGAGTTCTGTGCGCCGAAACTATATCAATCTCATATTCAATACCAAACTGTTCCAGCATCTCGGCTGCTTGTTTCATAACGGGTAAGTCCGAATCGGATCCCATCACAATGCTTACTAATGTTTTTCCCATGATTTTACCTTTATTAATTGTTTAACCTTTTCGGCTTTTTTTATCGCACACTCCAGAGATGATGAAAGTACCGTAACGTGTCCCATCTTTCTGAATGGTTTGGTTATTTTTTTCCCGTAGAGATGAATTTTTACTCCATCTATTCTCATACTCTCAGTCAATCCCTCATATCTTACGGGACCTTCGTAGCCTTCATCACCTAAAATATTTACCATGACGGCAGGTAATTTCATTTTAGTGCTGCCTAACGGCAGATTAAGAATAGCCCTTAAATGCTGTTCGAATTGCGAAGTTATAATGCTTTCGATAGTATGATGCCCGCTGTTATGCGGTCGGGGAGCAATTTCATTCACTATCACGTCCCCCTTGCTATCAATAAAAAATTCAACCGCGATTATTCCCTCGATACCGAGCAATTCAACAATTTCGCCTGCAATACCGATTGCTTTTTCTGATTGTTCGACAGTAATAGTCGAAGGACAAATTAATTTATCCACGAGATTCGCAACCGGGTCAAACATCATTTCTACGACAGGGTAGCATGCGACCTCTCCTTTTTTATTTCTGGCTGCAATGACGGCAATTTCTTTGTTGATATCTATCAAATCCTCAATAATCGATGCCCCGTCAAGTAATTTACTTAACTCGATTTTATTTCTTATTACTGCAACCCCCCGACCGTCATATCCCCCGATTCTTAATTTCTGAACGAAGGGAAATGTAATATCGCCTTCTTCGATACTTTTTTTTATTTCGGTTAAATCATTATAGTTTTTAAAGGGAGCGGTAGGTATGTGATTCTTTCGATAGAATTCTTTTTGTTTGCCTTTATCCTGAACTAACCCGAGAATATCCGGATCGGGCAAGATCTTAAGACCTTCCTGTTTTAATTGTCTCAATGCGGCTACGTTAATGTTTTCAATTTCAAATGTCAGAATATCGACAAGTTTTCCAAAATTATATACTGTCGTAAAATCTAAATGGTTTCCCCGGATAAAATGAGAAGCAATCCCCCGAACGGGACAATCTTCGTCGTTGTCTAACGAATATGTCGTTATATCCCACTTGCTTGCTTCCTGTATTAACATTTTACCAAGCTGTCCTCCCGCTATAATTCCAAGTTTTAAATTTGAGGTTACAAGTTTTTCCATTTTATTTCTTTCTCCGACTCTTTATTATGTCGTGGAACGGTCGGCGATTAAGCTACCGATTTTTAAATACATATCCAATAGTAACGCTCAGATAGGGCAGTATCGGCGATATCTCATCGTACACTGAAAAATGAAAATTCGAATTTATGCTTGTGTTCTCCTGGTTTGACCACGAAACCGCATAGAAATTTTGATTTAAACGAAGGTCTACAAATATATCCCTCTTTTCGATTCGATATCCAAAAGAGAGGTAAGGAATAATGCTTGTATGCGTGATGGAATTCCTGTTGTTTACCAATCGGTAATACTTTATAAATCCGCCGATGTAAAAGCCGGTAATATTCTCCCTCCTGACAAGGAAATAATTATATCCCGAATGAAACTGAAACAACCAATACAGTTGATTAGGTTTACCGATTGAAATACGGGATTCGATGATGTTTCTCTGAAGCATAATTCCTGCATTGAAAGCTAATCCCGTTTCAAGATTACTGAGCAACGGAAGATAAAGATTCGTGAACTGACCCGGCAGAGATGTAAATGGTGCAATCGGATTCACGCCGATAAAATACTCATAAGAATCGGTTTTATTCTGTGATTCGACTATCGAATTACACGCAGTTACAAAAAGAATGATCAATAGAATGCGTTTCATTTTGCGATTGTGTAAGTAAAGTATGATACCGAGCCGATATGATGTTTAACTATATTCCCTGCCGGGTCGGAGATATAAATCAGTCCGGAATATTCGTCGCCGTTTTCTTTACCGTATCGATTAGGAAATATTTGCCAGGCGTCCATTCTTCTCGAGATGAGATTAAAAGACGGCAGTCCGATCGGCGATGCGAATGCGGATAAAATAATATCGATGTCTGCATCTATGTACTGTTTGGTAAGCCATAGCCCATTCACATCTGCGCAAATCATCAGGCCGGCTCTGAATTCATGTATGTATATGACATTTGCGTTGCGCATAGGTGAGTACCCGGCGCTTTCATCTTCGGGTGTGAGCGTATTCTTCCGATGGACGGCAATGATCTCTCCGTCCGGATTTATAACAACCAGAGAGTTGTATAGTCGCCCATCTTTCTTTTCGGGCAGACCTATAGAAATGTAAACTCCGTGTTTTTTGGCATAAAATGCCAGTGAGTCGGTAAATTGCCCCGGTATCGGCTCTGCAATTTCCGAGATATAGGATGGTGTCCCGGCATACCAACCGGTCATCGATTCGCCGAAGCTAATAAGCTCCACCCCGGGGTTCGAATTCGCAATCGATTCGATGTACTCTAAAATAGTTTTTATATTATCGTTTTTCTGTTTTGAAGCTTGCAATGATACAACTGCAACGTTCAGGGTTGCCGAAGTGTCGGGCAGATTATAATCTATAGTTGTGCCTTCGGCTTCAAAAGCATTGATCGTCAGATAATCATCCTCACAACCTGTGATACAGAGCAAGATAATGAACAGGAGCACGATGTGCCCGGTAATAAAGTCCCGTTCCGTTGGATCTTTTTTGGAGGTCATGTTAAGTCTAAGACATTTATCAGCGCGCCCTGGACAGCGGATAATTAAAGGTGGGTATTTTTTGTTTAGGACAAAAGGGATTGCTGCAATTTATGCAAAAGCTTTCTTTTGAGTCAAGTCCCTTTTTCCAAGTAATAGTCCGGGTACACTTATATCTTCATCTATTTCTTCCCAATGTATACCGGTTCCATTACCACTTAATATATACTTCTCTCTTTGGGAAGGGCTTGCTTTTAAAAGTCTGGGAAAATATTCCAATGGCACGGATAATTGCCGGCCATCAGATAGATTAATCCACATATCATATTCATCAAACCAAACTTTTGTAGCAGATGCTTCAAATGTTAAAATATTCATTCCATTTGCTCCTGATTAATTCCTCCTTCTCTTTAATAATCTTATGAAATGCGTTGAGCTCTTTACTATTATAGCCATAGTTGTATGCCAATGAGATATAAGGTTCAATCCAAAATTTTGCCCTATTGTTCCCTTTTTGTACATGGATATGGCAATTCTCTAGAGGGTCACCTTCGTTAGAAAAAAAATGAAATCGGTATCCTCTCCATGAAAAAACCTTCGGCATTTATCACTCCAGGCATATAATCGTACAAAAATAATTTACTCTAAATTCGTATTAAATTCAATTGGTCGAATTCAGTTTCCCTGACCTTACACCCTGTTTGAGCAGATGAGGAACCCCGGCTAAAAAAATGGCGGGGTTCCCCATTCATTCCTTAAGCAACTCTTAAAATCTTCTCCATCTTTTTGCCCCGGGCCAATTCGTCCACTAACTTGTCTAAATACCTTACCTGTTGCGTTAACGGATTTTCGATTTCTTCTACCCGATAGCCACAGATTACTCCCGTTATGAGGTGAGCATTAGGGTTAAGTTTGGCCTTCTTAAAAAATGTTTCAAATGTCACCTTTTTTTCGATCAGTTCCTGCAGCTTTTTGTCATCAAAGCCGGTTAGCCACTCAATGACCTGATGCAATTCTTCTTTTGTCCTGCCCTTCCTCTCAACTTTTGTCAGATAGTGTGGATATACCGAGGCAAATATCATTTTTGCCATTCGCTCATCGTGTTCGGCTGTTGTTTTCATAATCAATCGAAACGGTCTGCATTCATCACTTTGACCCATGCCTTCACAAAATCGTGCACAAATTTTTCTTTGTTGTCATCCTGTGCGTAAAGTTCGGCATAAGCACGCAATACCGAGTTCGACCCGAACACTAAATCAACTCTGGTTGCCGTCCATTTTTCCTCATCGGTTTTTCTGTCCACAACATGATACAGATTATCCGAAACAGGTTTCCAGGAGTATTTCATATCGGTAAGATTTACGAAGAAATCATTGGTAAGGATTCCTTCCCTGTCTGTAAATACACCGTGTTTCGTGCCGCCGTGATTCGTTCCCAAAACGCGCATACCACCGATCAAGACTGTCATCTCGGGAGCGGTAAGTCCCATGAGCTGCGTTCTGTCAAGCAGCATTTCTTCTGGTTTCGGCGTATAGTCTTTTTTAAGCCAGTTTCTGTATCCGTCGTGTAAAGGCTCGAGAACCGCGAAAGAATCAACGTCGGTCATTTCGGCTGTCGCATCACCTCTGCCGGGGTTGAACGGCACCTTAACATTTACTCCCGCTTCCTGTGCGGCTTTTTCTATTGCGGCACTTCCGCCCAGGACAATCAAATCGGCAATGCTTACTTTTTTGCTCAGACCTGACTGGATTTCAGTAAGTTTATTTAGAACTTTCTCGAGTCGTTCGGGCTCATTGCCTTCCCAGTCTTTCTGAGGGGCGAGGCGGATCCTTGCGCCATTTGCTCCACCACGGTAATCGGAACCTCTGAACGTTCTTGCGCTGTCCCAAGCGGTATTGATCAGTTCGGTCCGGGATAATCCGGAATTCAGAAGTTTTTCTTTCAATTCTTCAATTTCCGATTCGGAGAGTGTGTAATCAACGGCCGGAACAGGGTCTTGCCAGATTAAATCTTCTTTTGGAACCTCGGGTCCGAGATAACGGCTTTTAGGCCCTAAATCACGATGTGTCAATTTGAACCACGCTTTAGCAAAAACTTCAGCCAAATATTCAGGGTCTTTATAAAATCGTTCGGATATTTTCCGATACTCAGGATCCATTTTCAGCGCCATGTCCGCATCGGTCATCATCGGATTTCTACGAACACCGGGTACATGTGCATCAAAAGGTTTGTCTTCTTCTTTAATGTTAACAGGTTCCCATTGCCATGCTCCGGCAGCGCTCTTTGTCAGTTCCCAATCGTACGTAAAAAGTAAATAGAAATACGTATTGTTCCATCTATCCGGGTAGGTTGTCCATGCCCCTTCTAATCCGCTTGAAACCGTATGTTCGGCATTTCCTTTCCCTGTCGGGTTTTTCCATCCGAACCCCTGTTCTTCGATATCGGCGCCTTCGGGTGCCGGACCCAAAACCGATGCATCACCCTGTCCGTGAGTTTTTCCGACAGTATGGCCACCGGCTGTCAAGGCCACGGTTTCTTCATCATTCATTGCCATGCGGCTGAATGTCGTTCGCATATCTTTGGCTGTTTTTAAGGGATCAGGATTTCCATCCACGCCTTCGGGATTGACGTAAATCAAACCCATCTGAACGGCAGCCAGCGGATTTTCAAGCGACTCGCTGTCTGAACTGCTTGAGTAACGGGTTTTAGCGAGCCATTCCTTTTCCGCGCCCCAGTAAATATCTTTTTCGGGATGCCATATATCCTCCCGTCCGCCGCCAAAGCCAAATGTTTTAAATCCCATGGACTCATAGGCCATATTTCCGGCCAGGATAAACAGATCCGCCCACGAAAGTTTGTTGCCGTATTTTTTCTTAATGGGCCATAACAGTCTGCGTGCCTTGTCAAGATTAACATTATCTGGCCAACTGTTGAGAGGAGCGAAACGCTGGTTTCCGGTGTTGCTGCCGCCGCGTCCGTCGGCGATACGGTACGTACCGGCGCTATGCCAGGCCATTCGGATCATTAAGCCGCCGTAGTGTCCCCAGTCGGCAGGCCACCAGTCCTGACTATCGGTCATTAGTTTTTTCAAGTCATTCTTTAGTGCTTCAAAATCGAGTTTTTTAAATTCTTCCCGATAATTAAAGTCCCGGCCTAAAGGATCTGATTTAGTATCATGTTGATGTAAAATGTCGAGGTTGAGGGCATTCGGCCACCAACTCATGACGGAACTACTTGTATCCGTGTTTGCCCCGTGAGTTACCGGGCATTTTCCTTTTTTTGGAGTGTCCATACGATTATTTTTACCTCTTGCTGTTAACGTTAGTGAATAATGATTGTTTGTATACCGCCGGATAAGGCGTGTAAAGATGATTTTTTATATTTATAAATATACAAGAAAAAATTTATTTATGAAAATGATTCATCGGGAGGATTGTGAATATTGTATTTTTCACAAAGGGCACGAAGCACACCACCTTAGGTGTCCTCCATAGGAGTCCTTCGGACCTACGGGAAAAGTGTTTAAGAATTAGTAAGGAGGGGGATTAATGCCCATCTCACTTGCAGCTACAACAGAGGATTATACTTGATTAATAATCTATCACTTACGTGATTGATCTTTGATGAATTCAGTTATTTTTTGGGTGAAGATTTTGGCTTTGTTTATGTAATCTGATATCAATTCTTCTTCAGGTATGATTAAATCGACATAGTCAAATTTTTGTCGATATTCAAAAACCGTGTTAAATAACTTCCCAAATTCTTTTGGGAAAACCCCTGTTTTAATGAATTCTTTGTTGAAAAATCCTTTCACTTGCCCGTGCTTAGAAAAGGCGCTTTCCTTGAGGATCAATAACGCTTGAACTGCATAAAACATCGAATAGTAAATACGGTTCATTGCTGGAATATACATCTCATTTTCCAGCATCAATTCTGCAGCTTTTATCGATTCATTGGCGCGCTCTAATCGATAGTTGATTAATATTTTCTTCTCATCATTGGTCAAATTGCGACGCCTTCTTTCTCGATGTTTTGGCATAAAGGAATAGTATGATTCAATTCTTCAGAAAGCACAATCACATCAATTAGACAATCATGTTCCAGCTCAAGGTCATAAGCAATATCAAACAAATCCTCTTCAATATCGCGACTGACTTTTGGTAATTTAACCATTATATCAATATCCGAATATTGCGATTGCTCATTTCTGGCCGAAGAGCCGAATAATTTTATTTCAAGGATGTCGTATTTTTTTTCAACGGCTCGTTTGAATTGTTTTGTGACCAATTTAATCTTATCTTCATCTATCATTTATATCAAACTCCTAAATTGCACAAAATATCTTTTTAGCATGTTCAGGTAGACATCGGATTATTGTACTTAAAATGTAGATAATCTGTCTAATATTGTCAAGGTATTTTTCACAAAGGGCACGAAGGACACCCTTGGTGGTGTTCTTTGTGCGCTGTGAGAAAGATTTTTACTAAAAGGGCAAACCGTTTGACTTTTCATTAGGGCTTTCATAACATTATATAGATGAATTTTAATTTAACATAGAGTGAGGATTTAAATGTCCATTACTGAAACGGCTTATGAACATATCGTGTTGAACAAGGAAGGTGTTCCGCTAATAGCCGGCACGAATATGAAGGTTATCGAACTAATCTTAGAGAAGAATGAATATGGTTGGAGTCCCGAGGAACTTCATTTTCAGCATCTATATTTGACGTTAGGACAGATTCATTCAGCACTGGCGTATTACTGGGATCATCGTGAAGAACTGGATAAGGATATTGAGCGTCGCTTGAAATTCGTTAACGACGCCCAAAAATCAGTCCCTTCTCCCCCTTTGGTTGAACAACTCAAAGCCGGGAGCCCCGAAGATTTCACAAATAGAGTATTTTTCTTGCCGCTGCGATAGATGTTAATCTATCAATTATCCCTCATACGGGGTTTAATGTAATTCCGGTCAACGATCATTACGGTGCGGTAGTCCTTTCGATGGATACAAGTGAAGAGTACGGACAACATCTAAACCGTTTTTCAATCAGGCATCACTTATCCACACC
>SLQE01000232.1 GCA_007131635.1 Bacteroidota bacterium
AAATGAATTCGGATCGGTGGATGCGTGGAAGGAAGATTTTAAAGCAACCGCAATGTCGGCAAAGTTAAGTGGTTGGGGATTACTTGTGTTCGATCAGCTATATTCCGGTCGATTTCTTAATGTCCTTGTGGATGAACACCAGTATGGTGCGATATGGGGTGCTATTCCTCTCGTATCCTGTGATGTGTTTGAACATGCCTACTACCATAAGGATGGTCCCGGACGTGCGGGTTATATTGATAATTTTATCAACAACCTTCACTGGGGAAGAGTGAATGAACGGTATAAAAAGTACGTGGTAAAGTAGTCCGGACAACCCCGGGATATCAAGATTGAAGGGGCAAAGTATCGGTGAACGATACTTTTTCCCCTTCGATTAAATGAAGGGTAGCAATTCGACTTTAATGGATCGAAACGAAAAATCCCGATCTACCGTGGAAAATCGCTTCAGATTAATGTATATTAAAATAATTTTTGATGGGCAAATTAAATAGTGTCTCGTAATCCGGATAAAAAATCACAAATCCCGAATACACCACCAGAATACCGAAATTCGAAGACAAAGGATGATTACCATTTCTGGCAATATTGTGTAAATTGCGGAACGCGTCTTGAAAGTGTAAGGTGTAAATTAGTCTGTTCGAAATGTGGTTTTTATCACTCTTGTTCTGAACCATAATGTTAAGAGGAACCTATGAATAAAAGAAAAAGAACGGCGGTAAAAAAACATCGAAAAAAACAAAGAAAGATGAAAGAAAAACAGAAAGCTATCGCAAATAAAAAGGAGGTTTCCAAGGGAGAATAAAATAGTAGAAAACATTTCTTGATAATTATTCTTTATTGCAGTGATAGGTTGATTTTTGTATATTCTGGAAGTAAACAATCATTATTTCATAAAATACTTATCGGCAACCATCCATTGAATTCAGGCAAATAAAAACTTCGTGGTAGCACAACATATAATCGGGAAAAAGATTTTTAATTACGCGAAGCGTCCATATCTCATGGGGATATTGAACGTAACCCCGGATTCTTTTTCCGATGGTGCACTTTATAGTACTCCGGCTTCTGCCGTTCGTCACGCCCTGCAGATGATCACTGACGGAGCGGATATTATCGATATCGGCGGAGAATCTACGCGCCCCGGTTCCGATCCGGTCACGGCTGGTGAGGAGTTGAAGCGCGTAATCCCGGTCATTGAAGGTATCTTGGGAGAAAATCCCGAATCAATACTCTCAATCGATACATACAAAGCCGAAGTTGCACGGGAGGCGTTGTGTAGAGGTGTCAGGATCGTAAACGATATCAGTGCACTTCGTTTCGATCTTGATATGCCGTCTGTAGTCGGAAGCTATGATGCAACTGTTATACTTATGCATATGAAGGGTGAACCAAAGAATATGCAGGATAATCCCGGCTATGAAAATGTACTAAAGACGGTAAAAGATTTTTTGCGTGAACGAACTGAGTTCGCACGCAATCACGGTATAGAACAAATCATTATAGATCCCGGCATCGGATTTGGAAAAAGATTACAGGATAATCTGGAAATTCTGAAATCTCTCGGAACATTGAAAGAGATAGGGTATCCCGTTCTAATCGGTCCGTCCCGTAAGTCATTCATTGGGAAGCTATTACAAACGGGTGTCGACGAACGCCTGGAAGGCAGCCTCACTGCCGCAGTCGCCGGATTTTTACACGGAGCGTCTGTACTTCGCGTGCATGACGTAGCAGCGACCAAACGCGCATTACAAGTAGCTCACGCCGTGTCACTCGGCGCTGCATATTCTGAACAGGGAAACTGGTTACCATAATGGAAATCATTCGCATCGGGTTTTTAACGGTTACCGTATCTGATCTGATAGACATAACTATCGTCGGACTCATAGCATATAAATTGTATATGCTGATGCGGGCTACGCTTGCAATTCATATATTTATTGGTCTCTTGCTTGTTATTGCGTTCTCTTTTATCGCGCAGGCACTCGATTTAAAAGTTATGACCTGGATTTTGAAAACACTCAGCGATATTTGGGTCATAGCATTTATCGTTCTCTTTGCACCTGAAATAAGGCGACTGCTTGTCTATATCGGGAGAAACCGGCTCGTCAGGATATTCTTTAAGTTAGATGTTACCGAATCCGTAGACGAAATCGTCGGTGCGGCGGCAGAGCTCTCTGAAAAAAAACATGGAGCTTTAATTGTTCTTGTCAGATCAACGGGAATCCGGAGTTTCATCGAAACCGGTCACCCCCTCGAAGCCCGTGTAAGTAAACATCTGCTTGTGTCGATATTCAATCCTAAATCCCCTTTACATGACGGTGCAGTTGTGGTAAAGGACCGGATCATCGAAGCTGCACGCGTTACGCTTCCCATATCCGAGAGGAAAACCGTGGGAGGTGTAACCCTCGGCATGCGACATAAAGCCGCACTCGGTATATCCGAACAGTCGGATGCGGTGGTCGTTGTCGTATCGGAGGAAACCGGGACAATTTCGATAGCCGAGAACGGCGAATTGATACGCGGTCTGACACCGGATGAACTCCATGCGAAATTAGAAGAGGCGATAGAGGAAGTAAGCGATGCATCACTGAAAACCATATTCGGCAGTGTAAAAACTAAAGAAAAATAATCTGAGGATACATTGGGGCGCTTCGACGACGAACGACAGGAAATGATACAATTAATAAAAGAGCGTGGTATCCGGGACCGGCTTGTTCTTGAATCGATGGAAAAAGTACCGCGCCATATTTTTGTTCAGGACGCTTTTATTAATCGTGCATACGATGATTGTGCACTCCCGATCGGATATTCTCAAACTATTTCGCAACCGTATACGGTCGCATTGATGACCGAAGCTCTTCGTGTAAAGCCGGGAGATAAAGTACTGGAGATAGGAACGGGATCGGGATATCAGGCTGCGATTCTTGCTGTTATGGGCGTCAGAGTGTTTACCATCGAGCGTAACCATCAATTATTGCAGGAGGCCCGTCAACGACTTGATAAACTCGGTCTCCGGGTTGCCACGCGGGCAGGTGACGGCACACTCGGCTGGTCGGAATTTAAACCTTACAAGGGTATTCTTGTTACCGCAGGTGCACCTACAACACCGCAACCATTGTTGGATCAGCTTGACGATGGTGGTCGCCTGGTCATTCCTGTCGGCAATCTTGATGAACAACAGTTGCACATCATTGAGAGAAAAGGCGAAGAATTCATCGTGCGTAAAGTTCACGGTTTTAAATTCGTACCCCTCATAGGAAAGCGCGGTTGGTCAAATTCATAACCGGTTATGGGAAACCGAAAAATTCTTCTTATACTATCATCACCCACTGCTTCCGGTAAATCGTACGTAGCACTTCGGGTGGCGGATCATATTCCCGTTGAAATTATTTCGGCCGACTCACGTCAAATCTTTACACATATGACAGTTGGCACGGCCAAACCGACAAAAGAGGAATTGGCAGCGGTACCACACCATTTTATCGATGAGCTTGAACCCGGAACACCCTGGAATGCCGGAAAATTTGCCTCTGAGGCGAGAATAGTAATTGAAAAAATATTCGATCGCGGACGTGTTCCTTTTGTAGTGGGAGGGACCGGGTTGTATATAAAAGCATTGATCGAAGGAATTGTTGATGTACCCGCCGTTGATAGCGCGTTACGGCGAAGTATTACGAACCGGTTTGAGCAGGAAGGGCTGGATCAACTTGTCGGTGAATTGCGTAAGGTTGATCCCACCGGTTCGGAAATAATCGATACAAAAAATCCCCGCCGTGTCATACGTGCACTCGAGATATACTATATGACCGGTATGACTCGGGAAGAAATTCAATCGAAATCGAACGATCCGCTGCAGTATCCGGTTCTATGGTTCGGACTCAACTGGAACCGGGATGCACTTTATAAGCGGATTGAGGAGAGAGTAGACCATATGCTCGAACGAGGTTTAATCGATGAGGTAAGAGCTATCCTCGCTATGGGTTGTCCAAAACATGCCAACGCTTTGCAATCGGTCGGTTATGCTGAAACTATCGGGTATCTCGAGGGGAAGTATTCCGGAGAAGAATTGATACAACGTATCAAGAAAAACACGCGCCGTTTTGCTAAACGACAAATAACGTGGTTCGGTAAAAATGAAAAGATCCGATGGATCGATATCCGGTCGAATGAAGATTTAGACAACGCAGCCCTCAGGATCGTTGAGCAATACCGCGCATTGGCAAAGTGAATGAAGCTCTATCGAACGGGGTATTCAATCATCGCTACCATAAACAAAATCCCCGAGCCACACAATAATAATTTCATGCATCTCTCAGTTCAACACTGATCACCGCACCGGTAGCACATACAATCGTATCCGCCGACAGTTCTATATCAACGACGACTTTTCGTTCCGTAATTTCTCTCACGGTTCCGGTTAACGTTAGCTCTTTACCGACCGGTGTTGGCTTTTTATAATCCACGTGGAGGGACGCGGTGACGAATCGGGGAGCTTTTATCGTCGCAAGGTCCAGATTTCTTTTTTCTGCCATTGCAGCGGCGGCCGTCCCGGTACCATGGCAATCAATAAGTGAAGCAATCAATCCTCCATACACATATCCGGGAATAGCGGTATAGTATGCGTCCGGCGTAAATCTGGTTACCGACTGTTTTCCGTCCCAGTACGTTTGTATCTGATGACCGCGATCATTTAAATATCCGCAACCGAAACAGTGGCTGACATCTTCCGTATAAAATTGCTGAATAGGTTTGCTTTCCATAGGTTCCTTATATATTAGTTATTCCGGATATCAACATAAAATTATAAGAAATAATATCCAATAATCAAACTTACATCCTTGAGTCCATTCCGAAAAATCTTGCGGTAATAGTTTCTTGATTATTTTCAAAGTAAACTCATCCCTCGGAATTCGTTATGTAATTAATCAAATATTTTTTGTATTATTAAGAAAAATCAGAAATAACCCTCAATAACAACATACTGCCATCGAATGAAAACAATAATCGAGCCGTTTAAAATAAAAACAGTCGAACCCATCCGTTTTACCACGATCGAAGAGCGGGAAGATATTCTGGAAAAAAGCGGATATAATCCATTTATGATTCACGCAGAGGATGTTCTTATCGATTTGTTAACCGACAGCGGGACATCTGCTATGAGTGCCAAACAATGGGCAGGTATTATGGATGGCGACGAATCATACGCCGGTGCACGAAGTTTTTACAGATTTGAATCCGTCGTAAAAGATCTAACCGGTTACGCACATATTATACCGACACATCAGGGCCGTGCTGCCGAAAAAATACTCTTTACGCTCCTTGGCGGGACCGGGAAATATATTCCAAATAACACTCATTTCGACACAACACGTGCTAACATTGAGTACTCCGGTGCGGAAGCAATCGACCTTGTTATTGAAGAGGGGAAAGATCCCGAAACGCTGCACCCGTTTAAAGGAAATATGGATATCGGCAAACTCGAGCAATTCATACGCGAGAGGGGAGCCGAGAATATTCCGGTGGGGATGATGACCGTAACAAACAATGCAGGCGGTGGACAGCCGGTCTCGATGGCAAATCTACGGGAAGTTCGCGACGTACTAAAAAAACATAACATACCTTTTATCTTGGATGCCTGCAGATTTGCGGAAAATGCATATTTTATTAAACTTCGCGAAGCAGGTTATTCCGATAAGAGTGTAAAAGAGATTGCTCAGGAGATGTTTTCGCTTGCAGACGGTTGTACGATGAGTGCCAAAAAAGATGCGCTCGTCAATATGGGTGGCTATTTAGCGATAAATGATCCGGAGCTTGCACAGGCGGCACGGAATATTTTAATCGTCACCGAGGGTTTCCCGACGTACGGAGGCCTGTCGGGCAGGGATCTTGAAGCGATAGCACAGGGGTTACTGGAAGTCGTCGATGAGCATTACCTGAAATATCGTTTACGGTCTATCGAGTATCTCGGTGAAAAATTGACCGATGCCGGTGTCCCGATTCTGCAGCCTCCGGGCGGGCACGCGATATATATAAACGCTAAAAAGTTTACTCCGCACGTTCCGGCTGAGCAATTTCCGGGACAATCGGTAGTGTGTGAGTTATACCGGTTTGGCGGGATACGGGCAGTTGAGATAGGCAGTGTCATGTTTGGGAAAACGGATAAAAAATCGGGTGAATTCATCCCCGCTGCTATGGAGCTCGTTCGCCTCGCGATCCCAAGGCGGGTTTATACCCAGAGTCACGTAGATTACGTAGTTGAATTGATTATCGAAATGTATAAAAACAGAAACTCACTCAAAGGATATCGTTTGTTATATGAAGCGCCTATGCTTCGACATTTCACTGCACGTTTTGAACCTATTGTATGAATCGACAAAATACTGATATTAAAATTTGTCAGGTTTGTAAATCCGAAAACCCTTCGCTAACGGTTACCTGTGCTTCCTGCGGAGCATATATACGGGACCGGGTACCGGGGCTTCATTTATTCGAAACATTGTGGATGTTGATCGAATCCCCGCACTCAGCGATGCAGCGTATCATTCTTGCCCAGCAGAAAAATTACGTTTTTCTGCTGCAAATTATGTTCGGATTTGCGTATGTAGCATTTATATTCTGGTATGTGCATATCGGATTAGTGATAGATAATTTACAGATACTTTTATTCCTAATACTGGTAACCGGTCCGATTACCGGCATAATTGTGGTCATGGCACTATCATTGGTTGCATTTCTGGCTTTGCGGGTGCAAAAAATGAGCGTAAAACACCGGGATATCAATGCTATCGTGTCTTATGCGAGTTTCCCCATCATACTGTCGATAGTGTTTATTTTCCCGGTGGAGGTGGGCATTTTCGGGATGTACCTGTTTACAAACGAGCCGTCGCCATTCTCAATTAATCCGTTGGCATATAGTCTTGTTATCGGTCTTGATGTTTTACTCGTTATCTGGTCTTTGGTAATATTATTCATAGGATTGAGAATAATCTCAGGCTCAATCATCAGGTTGCTAATTATCTGGATACTTGTTATTGTTTCTGCTTTACTTCCGGTAATTGCGGTATATTCATTTATAACAATATATTACGGGCTTATATGAAAGTAACACGCGAAGAGTTTGAATCATTGGTTGAAGAATCTTTAGAGATGTTGCCTCACCACTTCAAAGTGGCACTCGATAATGTTGAAATTATTGTGGAAGATGTGCCGGGTGACGAGGATCTTGACCGATCAGAAAGTTATGAAAAGCGATCATTGCTTGGATTATATACCGGCATACCTCTGACGGAACGCGGTGCCTGGTACGGAATGACGCCAGTTACACCCGATCGGATACAGATATTTCAGCGTAATATCGAGCGCATCTGTAATAGCACGGAAGAACTGCGTTATCAGGTCCTGACCACCGTTTTTCACGAACTCGGTCACTACTTCGGGATGGACGAAGATGAAATACGTTCCGCGATGGATGATTATATATGATTGTTAATGTGGTTCTGTTCGTTCTGGGACTTACCGCGTTATATTTCGGTGCATCCTGGCTGGTTTCCGGAGCATCGGGAATTGCGTCACTGTACGGAATTCCGCCTCTGGTTATCGGATTAACTATAGTTGCATTCGGCACATCATTTCCCGAACTCCTCGTTAGCGTAACCGCTGCAATAAAAGGTATGAGTGACATAGCAATCGGTAATGTTATAGGGAGTAATATCCTCAATATTGCACTTATACTCGGTTTGTCTGCTATCATTACGCCGCTGCGGATTCAGCTTCGTTCGATTATTGCTGAGAGTCCTATAATGATTGGTTCTGCCGTATTATTATTGATTCTATCTTTAGATAATGTGATTAATCGTATCGACGGTGCACTTCTATTTACCGGACTGATCGCATTCGTCCTGTTTAGTTATCGGTTTGAAAAATATGAATCGGATCGAATACCAGGTACCGAAAAAGATAAATATATAAAGTCTGTTAAAACCGATAAATCAATAGTTATACTGATTAGTCTAATAGTAGTGGGATTGGTCGGACTTACCGTAGGAGCACAAATTCTTGTCGGAGCATCTGTTATAATTGCTAAGTATTTCGGATTAAGCGAAAAATTTATCGGATTGACGATAGTCGCATTCGGTACCTCATTACCCGAACTTGCAACATCGTTCATTGCCGCAATTCGGAAAGAAGTCGGGATCAGTGTCGGAAATATAATAGGGAGCAATATCTTTAATATATTGGCTATCCTGGGTTTGTCATCGATGATAAACCCGATACCGATTGCTAACGGATTGATTGACTCAGGATTTATCTGGGATTATGGTCTAATGATTGCACTTTCAATTTTTCTTTGGTTCTGTATGAAAACAGGTATGAAAGTTACACGTGCAGAAGGTATTCTATTTTTATTCATATTCACCGCCTATATTGGATGGTTATTGTACGTGCGATAAACGGAAGGATAACGACACAATCTATAGGTCTATTCCAGTCAAACAACATTACTCAATTGGCAAATCTACCGATAAATCGGGTCGGGATTTACTTGCAAGGAGACCAGAAAGTTCTTATAATTCTTGTAACACTATATAAAATCACAACTACGATCACATGAAGAGGCGGCATTATGAGTTATGTCCGCTTCAGAACAATGTTCAACCCGGTGCAATCCATTCTCAACCGGATAGTTTGTTCACCTCATTCTCAGGATAGAACACAAACTCATAATCGAGAATTTGTAAAGTGTGGGTTATCACATTAATCACTGATTACATTTACTAAACAAAGGAGATGGTTATGAAGTATTATAGCTTAATCGGTACGATAATACTCATTATGATATTTTTATTCGGATGCAGTCCGGAAGAAACGTGGACCCATTTCGGTGAGGAATTCTCTCTAGCCGACCCTGTACCGCTTTCACAAGGTCTTGCACTGTTAGACGATATTTCCGATAGTGAAGTATTTATGCAAGGTGTTGTTAAAACAACATGTCAAAACAGAGGCGGTTCAATGATTTTACAGGACGGTGATGCGATGGTCCGTGTGCGTTTCGGGGACCATGATTTTTATTTACCGTATGAATCAAAAGGAATGCGTGCAAAAGTGCAGGGCAAACTAAACAGTATAACCATCAGCGAGGCACTTGCAAAAAACTGGGCGGAACGTTTTGGATATCCTGGAGATGATCCTGATATGCTTGAAGGTGAACAGGAGGTTCTGGTATTAACGGCCTCGGGTGTTGCAGTTCAGGGAGAACCGGAATTTTCTCCGGAACAGCAAGCTCTCATCGATGAGGCGGAGGCCGATGCAACTGCAACTGAAGAAGAGACTGAACCAGATAATATTCAGAACTAACCGGTAATCGGTGAGTCCTAACATGGAATACCTGCACCTCTTTACTGATCTTTGATAATCTTAACTGAAAATACTTGATTTTAATTAAGAATATAAATACTATTTAAGGGGAGGTGCAGGTAATGCCGTGCTCCATGATAACTATATCCATAAACATAATCTTGAGCTTGATATCTCGGGTATAGCCGCCGGGGACATTGATGCATTCGAGAATGTGTACCGTAAGTATTATCCGTCGATTTTCCGTTTTTTATATCTTAGTGTTTATGATAAGGCGGTTGCCGAAGATCTATCACAGGATGTTTTTCTAAATCTATGGAAATGTCGTAAAGGATTAGACCCTTCACGCTCTCTGCAATGTTATCTCTATCGTGCTGCGCATAATCATACTGTCAACTTTTTCCGCTATAATGCGCGTTATTGTGAACTACCCGAAAATGAGTTAATACACAAAGCATGGCTGCCGGACGAGGTTTTAGATTCCAAATTTCTGCATCGTGAGGTCGAAAAGGCTGTTCAATCCCTGCCCGATTCATGTCGATCTGTTTTTATTTTAAACCGTTTTGAAGCACTCAGTTATAAAGAAATCGCCGATACGTTAGATATTTCCGTCCATACAGTCCGAAATCATATTAGTAAAGCTCTCTATACCCTGCGGGAAATTTTACAAAAAATACTATAAATGGCAAACACGAAGCGTATAATAGTGCCTCAGCATATAGTACTTTTTCATTATATCGGTGTATTAATTATGTTATGCATGAAACACCACACCCCTTAATAGACATGCGTTTTTATTACCAGGCGGTACAATATCTGCACGATAGAGTAACCGGCGACGATAAAACAGACTTCGAACATCTCATATTGAAATCAGATGAGCACTGGAAAGCTTATGTCGATATTGTGAAGATATGGAGTATGAGTGGAGAACTCATTGTTCCCGAATC
>SLQE01000072.1 GCA_007131635.1 Bacteroidota bacterium
ATTTATAAATATCCCGATCTCCATCCCGTTCGCATCGAAATAAACAAAGAGTTCGGAATCCCACTTCCAGCGATGGAATCCGATCAGAAAGAAATCGCGATACGGCTTGCCCTTTGCAAATCTGCCATCCCGTGCTATTCTCATCAATGTTTTATTAAACTTGGGCGCGGTCTCAAACTGCGGGTTGAGCATTGTTATAAATTCACCGATCGATTGGACAAATTGCTTGGCCGGGATGACGAGCGCGTTCTGATAACGACCATGATGTTCGCGGAACCACTTCTGATTGTTATTCCCGGAAAGATCCTTTATGTAAGCAAAAAGATCGGGAGAAAATCCCGTAAACCGGCTTTCCAGAATCTCTGAACTTTTCCTGACCGGCATATTTATAATATTCTCAGTCTTGCATATTTTAACATCAGATTCTTTTTACCGGCTGTCTGGAACATTACAACTGCCCTCACCATATCTCCCCTGCCGCTTAAAGCCAGAACCTGACCCCGGCCGAATTCTTCGTGTTCAACCAGGGATCCTGTTTTCAATTGCGGCACCACCTGAGATTCATCTTCATATGAGAAATGTACTCCCGTTTTCTTCTTCTTTTCACCGGCTGTCCGGCTTTGAGTATCGGATCGTAAAAAAGCATGGCGCTGTTCTTGTGACGGGATGCCGGGACCCCTTCCGCTTCCTGCATACTGTTCATGACGTATTAATAGATCCGGTCCGATCTCATCCAGGAATCTGGACGGTGTAGGATAATACCCCTCACCGAACCGGTGCCTGTACCGGGTATATGTCATAAACAGTCTTTCGCATGCGCGGGTCATGCCGACATAGCATAACCGGCGTTCTTCTTCGACTTCCATACTGTCGGCATTACCGTTGTATAACGGGAAAAGTCCTTCCTCCATACCCACCATGATGACCACCGGGAACTCCAGTCCCTTCGCGCTGTGTAGTGTCATAAGTGTAACGGCATTTCGCGAATCGTTCCACTTATCGACGTCGGCGATCAGGGAAATGGATTCGAGAAAATCGGCAATATCTTTATCGGGGTTCTCCTCGCAAAATTCAGTTACGGCGGAAAGTAACTCCTGCACATTTTCCCATCGGGAAATCGATGTCGGAGACGACTCCAGTTTGAACAGGGAGAGTATTCCCGTCTCCTCGATAAAGGAGCGGGCGAGTTCGCTCGCGGACATATGCTCTTTTGCGTGTACCGTCCGGTATTTTTCAATCAACGAGATAAGTTCGCGCATATTTTTTCTGGCTGTTTGATTGACACGCGGAACATCATCGATATGTTTCAGCGCTTCAAACAGACTGATGCCTTTTTCCGCGGCAATTTTCCGGAACCGCTGGAGGGTGGTATTCCCGATTCCCCTCGGCGGAATATTGATGATTCTGAGAAGGCTATCGTCATCAACGGGATTGACAATGACCCGAAGGTAAGCAATAACATCCTTTATTTCTTTGCGCTTGTAGAATTCGACTCCCCCCACAATGACATACGGTATGCCCATTTTTCGCAACCCGTCTTCAATCGATCGGGATTGAGCATTGGTTCTGTACAATACGACAAAGTGGTTAAAATCGCGCTTCGATTTGAACAGTTCATCCTTGATAAGACGCGAAACACGCGAGCCCTCTTCCTGTTCATTCAGACACTCAAGAGCATAGACCGGTTCGCCTTCGTTATTGTCGGTCCAGAGAGTCTTCGGTATACGCTCCTGATTATTTTTAATTACGTTGTCAGCCGCATGCAGAATTTTTTGAGTTGAGCGGTAATTCTGCTCAAGCCGGAATACATGACAATCCGGATAATCTTTTTCAAAATCGAGAATATTCCTGATATCCGCGCCCCTGAATGCGTATATACTTTGTGCATCGTCTCCGACGACACAAATATTATTCTTTTTACCGGCCAGGAGACGCAGAAGTCGGTATTGTGCATGATTTGTATCCTGATACTCATCGACGAGAATATACTCAAAGCGTGATTGCCATTTTTCAAGTATTTCGGGAAATTTCCAAAAGAGGTCAATTGGTATCGTGATCAGGTCATCAAAATCCATTGCATTATTATGTTTCAGCCGCTTTTGATATTCCGCGTACACGAGTGCCGATTTTTCCTGAAATAATGACCGCGATTGTTTTTTGAGCTGATCGGGTGGAAGCAATGTATTCTTGGCGCTGCTGATCATATTTAACACTGCCTTCGGATGAAATTGCTGCTGCGATATATTCAGATCGTTCATAATCGTGCGCACAAGCGATACCGAGTCGTCTGTATCATAGATGGAATATGAACGATCGTACCCAAGCGAGTGTGCATCCTGCCGCAGGATTCTCGCAAACACCGAATGAAATGTACCCATCCATGGTATTGCCCGCCCGACGTTAAGCAACCCGTTGATTCGTTCTTTCATTTCGTTTGCCGCTTTGTTTGTGAACGTGAGCGCGAGAATATTTGCCGGCTGGACACCGAGTTGCAGGAGATGAGCGATCCGAAAAGTCAAAACGCGCGTTTTTCCGCTGCCGGCACCCGCGATAACCATAACGGGACCATCCGC
>SLQE01000365.1 GCA_007131635.1 Bacteroidota bacterium
AGATGCTCTCATAATCATATACTCACAACGGATTAGATATAAAAAAACTCTACTTTTATTAACAACTGCAGGTAATTAATAGATTTGTATAGGTCTACCTATCTGTATATCTACTCAACCATTGTGCCAAATAAATGTGGCCATACGGATGAAAAATTTAACAATAGAGATAAGGAGTTGGCTATTATCGACCACCTGTCGATAATCCCTCACACCGCCTGCTCAATAGCGGCCTTCCACTCAACAGCATCTTCGGATTTTTCGAAGGAAATTCGATAGGTTTGTTCGGTTGTGGTAATGATAAGTATGTTTCCCGACTGTGAATCGTCTTCCGGGTGAGGAGTTGAAAAGGTAGGTTTATATTGGAGATTAAGATTTCGAAGGCGTTCGAGAGGGATCTCATCGGGATGAAGCGAAAAAACATTGTGAACGATCAGGTAGTCCGGCGTGACGGCTAATGCAGCGGGGAATTGAAACCATCGACCGATAAGTTTCACCTCCCCTGCACGCATGATCGAGGGACTAAATCGCTCCCTCATTCCTTCTACCAGCCGGCGCCGTCTATTTTGCATATATGCGGGAAATAGAAAGTATAATAAAATTGCTATGCCAATCGGGACCGCATATTCTACTCCTCCCATACCCCTAATACCCCCTTATACCGCCGCCGGAATAGAGATTGGTCGCTCCGTAGAGATGATCTCCATGCCGCGCAATTGCAACAACTCGGCCGAATACTCTGCGACTCATAACGGTGTGGCCCAAAGCACGCAACCTGCTTACATCACGGAATGAAAGTGTATTGTGAATATATTCCAGACGATCGGGCGACCATTGATGATGAATAACCGGACCCGCGATGGCATCGGACACATGCATATCATAATCGATAAAATTTATCACCCCGTGAAATACGGAGCTTATTATACGCGGTCCCCCACGGCCGCCGATAATTAAAACAGGTTCGCCCCCGTAAACAACGATTGTCGGCGTCATTGCGCTCACCATCCGTTTACCGGGCTCGATCCGGTTGGCAGGCGAAGCAGCTAATCCAAACTGATCGGGTACACCGGGCTGGAGCGAGAAGTCGTTCATTTCATTGTTGAGGAGAAAACCGGCACCTTCCACGACAAGCTTGGATCCGAAAAAGCTGTTGATCGTCGTCGTCACGCTGACCGCCATACCCGCCATATCAATCACACTGTAATGCGTCGTCTCGGTTGACTCGTCGTTAACCAAAACATCTGCTCCATCGACGTGTATTTGTGAGGCCGTTTCCATCGAAATGGTATCGAATAATGATTTGTTGTATCCAACGGAGAATAAGGTGTCGAGCGGGACCGGGACAAAATCCGGATCACCGATATAAACATTCCGGTGGGCAAAGGCGCGTTTCATGACTTCTGCGACCAGATGCATTCGTTCAATTGATGTATTGGGATACGCACCAAGGTCCACATTATCGAGCATCAACAACATTTGCGCAAGAGCGACACCGCCGCTGCTGGGCGGCCCCATGGTAATGATCTCACGACCCCGGTACGTAACGCGTACCGGTTCACGTTCAATCGCCTGATAGTTCGCGAGATCGCCGTGTGTGATCCAGCCGCCATGTTTTCTCATAGTTTCTACGATAAGATCGGCTGCCTCCCCGGTATAAAATCCGTCGCGCCCCCTATCTCTGATTCGTTCAAGCGTACGCGCCAGGTCTTCCTGAATAAAAACATCACCCTTCCGGAAGGCCTGTCCGCCCGGGATAAATATCTCACTTGTTTCCGGGAACCGCGAAAGCGACCGGCGTGCCGAACTCAATGTACGGATATCTTTTGTTTGCAATACGAAACCGTTTCGCGCGAGGTCGATACTCGGATTGAGAATATCCGCCAGAGGTAAACTGCCGTATTGTTCCCAGGCTTTCAGCAACCCCGCCACGCTGCCGGGGATACCTGTCGCGCGTGCGCCGACCAGGCTCCACTCTCTCCGGAGATTACCGGACTCATCCAGATAGACATCTTCATGTGCGGATGCCGGTGCAGTCTCCCGGTAATCGATACTGGTTGAGGAACCGTCGGGAAAGCGGATAACCATAAATCCGCCCCCGCCGATATTTCCGGCCTCAGGAAAAACCACGGCAAGCGCAAATCCGACACCGACTGCCGCATCGACCGCATTACCTCCCTGAAGAAGAATCCGCTCACCGACTTGCGAAGCTATCGCGTGTTCGCTTGCCACCATAGCTTGCGTCGTTCGGCCTGTTTCTCCTATACCCTGCGGATATATCTCTTGAAAACAAAGAAACAACAGACAGGTGCACACGACTATCAGGCGTGTTACAATCATTTATACATCCTCCTTATCCTCGGCTATGAATTCCCTCTTATCGATGACACGTACCCGGGTAATGCGTCGATCACTGATTCGTTCAACTATAATCTCAAGTCCAAAATAATTAAACCGTTGTCCTTTTTCAGGAATTTTCCCCAAATGCGTAAACAGAAAACCGCCCAGCGTATCGTAATCGACATCCTCACGTGTCAGCTGCAATTCGAATATTTCTTCGACCTCGTGGATCCCGATCGTCGGATTAAACAGATATTCCCGGTCTTTGATTTTTTTATAATACGGGGTTTCGCGGTCATGCTCATCCCGTATATCACCGACTATCTCCTCGATGATATCCTCGAGCGTCACGAGCCCTGATACGCCTCCGTATTCGTCAACGACGAGTGCTATATGAGTTTTTTTCACCTGGAATTCCCTCAGCAGATCTTCGACCAGCTTGCTTTCGGGGACGAAAAGGGCATCACGGGCAAGCGACTTCAGATTGGCTTTGGTTTTCTTTTTTCCTTTCGTAAGAAACGGAAGGAGATCTTTCGCATATAAAATGCCTTTAATATCGTCGGGATCTTCATCGTAGATCGGTATACGCGAGTGTCCGCTCTTTCGAATAAGCTCCATTGCCTCGCTGACCGGTGTATCGGCTTTCAGCGTTACCATATCGACCCGTGATCCCATAATTTCCCGGACGGTGGTATCTCCGAAATCGACCATACTCTGAATAATACTTCCCTCATCCCGTTTCAGCATTCCATGTTCCGTTCCCACCTCTGCAAGTGTTTTTAGCTCTTCGCTTGATATCGCTTTGTGCCATTTCTTGACCTTCATACCTTTTTGCGTGGTTCTGGCTATCCAGACAAACAGATCCGATAGAGGAAATAAAATTGAATATATAGTACTCATCGGGAACGACACGAATCGCGCAAAAGCAAGCGGTCTTTTAGATGCAATGACCTTCGGTGAAATTTCGCTAAAGATCAAAATAAGAAAAGTGATTATGATAACTTCGATGGTGAGTGCAACGGCGGTATTTATCTCAAATAGAAAAGCCAGCCGCAGCGCAAGCACTGCGGCTGTGATAGCAATCCCAACATTCACAATAGTATTACTGATAAGAATCGTGACAAGGAGTTTTCGCGGGCGCTCAAGCAAATCATAGATCCTCGCGTCGGTTTTCCGGAACCGGGGGTCATCGGACTGTAGTTGCTGCCTTTTAAGTGAAAAGAAAGCAACTTCCGATCCGGAAAAAAAACCTGACATTATGAGCAATAAAATAATGATGACAATAGATATGAGGATATCGGTTTCCAATGTTACCTGTCGGGTATCTTTTCCTGTTTATCGTTGTCGCTTCTCCAAGCCGGTTTATTTAATTTCATTGCTATCGATGCATGTATTTTTTAGAACGGCAGATCGTCTTTATCCTCTTGTTGCCCTTTCGGTTCCTGAACCGTAGCGGATTGCGGTTGACCGGCTCCGGTGTTGACTCCGGCTCCGCCGCCGTCGAGCATTATCAGGTCGTCGGCTACAACTTCAGTCATGTACTTTTTAACGCCATTTTTATCATCGTAACTCCTGGTTTGGATCTTTCCTTCTATATAGACCCGTTTCCCTTTTTTCAGGTATTCCCCGCAAATCTCAGCGAGGCGACGCCAGGCAACGATATTGTGCCATTCCGTCCGCTCCTGAAGGTTACCCTCCTGATCTTTCCAGGCTTCGTTTGTTGCAATAGAAAAAGATGCAACGGCGATCCCGTTTGACGTATAACGCAACTCGGGATCTTTCCCGAGATGTCCGATAAGCATTACTTTATTTAGGCTTTTTGCCATAACTTCCTCCTTGATGTATGTTTTGTTGAGGTTAGGGCTTGGAGATTAAAAATTTTATTTTTCAATGTTCATCATCTTCTCAATTTCTTCTGCCGTCCTCGGCAGTGTGTCGGACATACAGACAGAGCCTGTGTCCGTTATCAGATATATATCTTCAATCCTGATCCCAATCTCTTCTTCCGGTATATATATTCCGGGTTCGACGGTAATAACGTCACCGGGCCGGAGAGGTGAATGCTCTGAACCGACGTCGTGCACCTGCAGTCCGATAAAATGACTTATCCCGTGAATAAAATACTGTCCGAGTGACCGGCCATGCAGATCACTGCCATGACTGTCAATATAATTATATGCAATTTTTCGTAAATCAAAAATAGATAAGCCGGGACGGAGCGCGCGGACGACCGCCTCCTGCGCACCCAGAACAATGTTGTAAATTTCGCGTTGCCGGTCGGAGAACACACCGCTTACCGGATAGGTTCTGGTAATATCGGCACAGTAAAAACCGTATTTCGCGCCGATGTCGACAACAACAACATCGCCATCCTGCATTTGGCGTATATTCTGGTCGTAGTGTAAAACCGTGGAAAAGAATCCCGAGCCGACAATAGGCGGAAAGGCGCTATCCTCCGCACCATGGTTTCGGAACGTGTACTTTGCCATCGCTTCGATCTGATATTCATACACGCCCGGCCGGAACTCGCGCGCCAGATTGCGGTGTGCATCGAGGGTAATATCAATTGCTTTCTGAAGCAGTCTCACTTCCTCCTCCGACTTCTTCCTCCGCATATCGACCAGATCGTCGTAGAGATTATTGACCTCAAGCGTCGGGACCTCATTTCGGAGCGATGCGACAAGCTCATGCTCGTACGATTGCGTTCCCTGCAATATCAGATGAAGCTTTTTCCCTTGTTGAAGATACGAAACCAAGATGTCATACCAGGATGGTACAGGCCGACGACGGTGATCCAGGATAATTTCACCGCCGTGAGTGGAACGAATGTCCTGAATACCTGTAAATACCATCGCATCTTCACCGGGTCCAAGCTTGGGACCCGTCCACTGTTCAACGGGAATGTTGCGCTCGGGTATGAATAATATTTCCTGCTGTTCTTCGGGGAGCAGCAGCAACACCGAATTCGGTATTTCGATGCCCGTAAAATAGAAATAATTTATTTCCTGTCTGAACGTACCCACATCCCCGTATCCGCGGTCGTCACCCCGGCCGACCAGCAGGATGATACCGTCTCCGGCTCTCTGCATAAGTTCAGTGCGACGTTGCCGGTATTCCTCCGGGGGACTCCGGTCAATAATGTAGGTACCGCTTCGGTATTCGACAGGTAAATCCTGAGCCGGTAAAGGCGATAAAAAGAAAAATAATGCCAGGATTACCGCAATTTTTTCGATTTGCATGAATTGTATGAAGATTTGTTAGCGGTCAGTTAATAGTATAACAGTTATTGGTTATACGGAAATTTCTATCTTCTTGTTTCCCTCGTCCGGGTTAAAGTTCATTACCTCGTCGATGACAGCCTGCACAATGTCTTCTTCTTTGACGCGTCTGATAATTTCGCCTTTTCTGTACAGAATTGCAACTCCGTTTCCGGCAGCGACTCCTATATCGGCTTCGCTTGCCTCACCGGGACCGTTCACGACACATCCCAGTACCGCGACCTTCACCGGTTTTTTAACATGTCCCAACGCATTTTCGAGCTGCTCCATAATGCCGAAGAGATCGACTTCAAGTCTTCCGCATGTCGGACAGGCGATCAGTTCAACATTACGCGATGCCAGACCGAGTGAACGGAGGATATCTTTCCCTACTTCAACTTCCTTTTCGGGTTGGTCGGTCAACGAAACACGGATTGTATCACCGATACCTTCGGCGAGAAGTGTTCCGATACCCACTGCCGATTTGATCGTTCCCACCTTCGTAGTTCCCGCTTCCGTTACGCCGAGGTGTAACGGGTAATCGGTCCTTTCCGCGATTAACCTGTACGCTTCGATCATCAATCGTACGTCGGTAGACTTTACGGAAATAATTACATTCGAGAGACCGAAATTTTCACAGATTTCCGCATGGCGCATTGCGCTTTCGTAAAGTGCTTCGGGTGTCGGATATCCGTGCTTATCGAGTATATCCTCCTCAAGCGAGCCGCTGTTCACGCCGATTCGTATCGGAATATTTTTTTCCATTGCCGCGCCCAGGACCTGGTGAATGCGGTCTATCTTTCCGATATTTCCCGGATTGATACGAACTTTGGCAACATTCGCCTTGATTGCTTCGAGCGCAAACACATGATTGAAATGAATATCGGCAACGATCGGAACAGTTGACTGCCGCACGATCTCGTGCATGGCTTCGGCAGCTTCTTTATCGTTCACGGTTACACGTACTATGTCGACGCCGGCTTCCTCACATCGTTTTATCTGGGCAACCGTAGCATCGATATCCGACGTTTTTGTTTTGGTCATTGTCTGGACCGAAATCGGAGCATTCCCTCCTACCGGTATCGACCCCACATTGACCCGCCGGGTTATTCTTCTTCTGAACGGTGACGTAGCTATCGGTTGTTCGTCGCCATTTGCCTTCTGTACGATGGGAAGTATCGTTTTCATTTTAATTTCTGACTTGCCTCGAATAGTATTCGCTTCTCTTCTTCGGTTAAATTTTGATATCCCGATTTACTGATCTTATCCAGGATCGCATCGATACGTTCCTGATCGATTCCGGGATCATCCTTCATCTGTTGTCGTGTCTGTTTATTTTCTTTGATGTCATAGTATTTAGCATCCTGGACGCCGCCCCGGTGATAACGGAGGTTATCTGAACTTTGTTTTCGTTTAAATTGAGAGAACCATCTCTTAACAGGGATTCTATCACGCTCAGCCAGGATGTAAAGGAAAGCGATCAGTGCACCTCCGAGATGAGCAAAATGGGCGATGCCGTCCCGTGTCCCCGAGATACCCATAAAGAGACCAAGGATAATCAAAAATCCGACGAAGTATTTGGCTTTGACGGGAAATAAAAAGTATAAATATATCATTCTGTCGGGGAACATCATCGCGAATGCGAGAAGGACTCCGTACACCGCACCGGATGCACCTATTGTCGGGGCTATACCGGCGAAAATCGGACTTACAAACATGTGGATTAAACCGGCACCGGCTCCGCATATGAGATAAAAAGTGAGGAATTTCTTTGCCCCCCACATATTTTCAAGTTCCATCCCGAACATCCAAAGGATAAACATATTAAAAAACAGATGGAAAAAACTCCCGTGCAGAAATAAATAGGTTACTAATTGCCAGGGTAGGAATCCCCATCCGAGCGGCATGAGGGCAAAAAACCGCATAATAATATTTGAAAGACTGGTTCCCCCTATGGAATACACCCCACCAAGCATCGTGATCAGAAAAACAACGATGTTGGAGATTATCAGAGTTTTAATGATGGGTGGAAAGAAACTGAATCCTCCCCCAAAAAAACTTGGTCTTTGGTATTGCGGCCCGCCGCCGTAGTTTTGATATCTCATATTTTAGTGTATGTAAAAAAATGTATCATTTCATAAAAACATATTTCGGGTAAAATAAGTTCTATTTGCAGGGCGGGATATCATTCCGCCCTGCAATAATACGTCATCAACTCATAAAATGAACTATTTATCCGTCAATGCCGCAACGCCCGGCAGCACTTTTCCTTCGAGGAATTCAAGAGAAGCTCCGCCGCCTGTGGAAACGTGGGATACTTCCTTCTCAAGTCCCAATTTTGCGATTGCCGCGGCCGAATCTCCTCCGCCGATGATGGTAACCGCACCCTTTTTTGTGGTTTCCACGAGAAGTTTTGCGATTTCGTTTGTTCCCGTCGCGAACTTGTCCATTTCAAACACCCCCATCGGCCCGTTCCAAACGACCGTTTTTGCATGTAACAATTCGTTTTTAAAAAGTTCGATGGTTTTGGGTCCGATGTCGAGTGCCTGCCAATCCGGCTTAATTGCACCGGCATCGACTATTTCGGTTTCGGCATCTTTGTCGAACTTATCGGCAATCACGCAATCAATCGGGAAGAGCATCTTTACTTTTTTGTCCGATGCTTTTTGAATGATCTCTTTCGCAAGCTCTATTTTATCTTCTTCAAGCAGTGACTTACCGATCTCCATCCCCTCCGCTTTAAAGAAGGTATATGCCATACCGCCTCCGATTAAAAGCGCGTCGACTTTATCGAGTAAATTGGTAATCACATCGATCTTACCGGATATTTTCGCTCCGCCGAGCACGGCGACATACGGACGTTCAGGGTTGCCGACCGCCCTGCCGAGATAGGCAAGTTCTTTCTGCATAAGATAGCCCGCCCCGCATTGCTTGATGTGTGTTGTTACACCTTCGGTCGAGGCATGTGCGCGGTGAGCACTACCGAATGCATCGTTAATATATACATCACCCAGGCTTGCAAGCTTTGCTGAAAAATCCGGATCATTCTTTTCTTCTTCTGCATGAAACCGGAGATTCTCGAGCAGTAATATATCTCCGTCCTGTAATTGTGCAGATTGTTCTTTAACCTCGTCACCGACACAATCGGTCGCGAACTGAACCTCTTTTCCGATGAGCTCTTGTAATTTATCTGTAACGGGTCGGAGACTGAATTCGGGTTTCACTTTACCTTTCGGCCGTCCGAGATGACTCATAAGAATAGCACGGCCACCGGATTCAATAATTTTCCTGATGGTAGGTAATGTTTCGACTATTCTTGTGGCATCTGTAACGTTTTGATTTTCATCTAAAGGCACATTAAAATCAACGCGAACCAGGACTCGTTTCCCGTTTAATTCCATATCATCGATTGTTAATTTCTTCATACCTTCACCTTACTTCATTCGAATTGGTTGGGAATATTATTATGGAGGTAGTGTGTACCATTGAAAAAGAAACAGGGACAACCGGATGGAAGTCCCTGTTATTATACCAAGATAACTAAACCATCTTCAGCAGCAGATCCACCGTCCGGCATGAGTAACCCCATTCATTGTCGTACCAACCGACAACCTTCACAAGATTATCTTTTGCCATCGTTGATAATGCATCGAGGATACATGAATGCGGATTGCCGACTATATCGATCGACACGAGAGGATCGGTCTCATATTGCAGAATTCCTTTCATCGGTCCTTCTGCGGCTTTTTTCATTGCATCGTTGACTTCCTCAACCGTTACGTTCTTTTCAAGTTCGCAGACAAAATCCGTGAGCGAACCGTCTGCAGTCGGGACACGCACGGCAAATCCGTCAAGTCGTCCCTTCAGTTCGGGGAGAGCGAGGGCAACCGTACGGGCGGCACCGGTTGTTGTCGGGATGATTGACAACGCGGCGGCACGTGCACGACGAAGATCCTTATGCGGAAGATCAAGTAATTGCTGATCATTTGTATACGCATGGATTGTCGTCATAAATCCTTTCCTGACCCCGAAATTCTCGTGAAGTACTTTAACCATCGGTGCAAGACAGTTTGTCGTGCAGGATGCATTAGAGACCAGCTTGTGTTCGGGTTTTAACATATCGTCGTTCACACCGAGTACGATGGTCGCATCGATCTCACCTTTTGCGGGAGCGGTAAGCAAAACCTTTTTTGCACCTGCGTCAATATGTTTTTGCATTTGTTCGGCTTTGGTAAACACTCCGGTTCCTTCCACAACTATGTCTACACCGAGTTCTTTCCAGGGTAAGTTTGTGGGATCTTTTTCGGATGACACTTTGTATTCTTTTCCGTTAACGATGAGTGTATCTCCTTCAACCTTTACCTCACCATCGAATTTTCCGTGAACCGAATCATATTTTAAAAGATGTCCTAACGTTTTTGCATCGGTTAAGTCGTTTATCTGAACAAATTCAATACCGTCAACTTCCAGTCCTCTGCGAAAAACAAGTCTGCCGATACGTCCAAATCCGTTAATTGCTACTTTTATAGTCATATTTCCTCCTTAACTGGAATAATTATATTTCAAAGATAACAGGTAATATATATACCCGTCGTTTTTTTCATACAGAAAGTACATCGTTTTTATTAATTTAACACATAAGATTAATAATTTACCAATATATCGCAGAAAAGTCAAGAAAA